>JBFZAQ010000092.1:0-5138 GCA_041308885.1 Candidatus Omnitrophota bacterium
ACAAGGCTTATGCGGTATATGCTGTTTTAAAAGATTTAATAACGGTTTATCCGCAGAAAGTGAATTTGAATACGGCGTCACGCAGCGCTTTACAAGTTTTGATGCAGGCTGTTTTGGGCAGCGCCAGCGATGATCTGTTAGACAAGATTGAGCAGTTTCGCCAGGCCGGAGGGGTCTTCTTTGACCCCGCAGATATCGTTACGCAGATGAGCGGCTTGGCACCCGAGGAGCAAACCGCGCTTACCTCGTTAGCAGATTATTTATGCACAGCGTCGGATTATCTGCAAATAGAGGGCCGCGGGTTTTCCGGGTCGCTAACCCGCTGTGCCAGCGTGGTCTATGACCGCAAGAACAATTCAATGGTTTCCTGGCGGCAAAATTAGACTTGCGCGCTTGGGAAGGCATAGTACAATATGTTGAAAGAGCGATGACCGTCATATGAAGAAAAGAATAGCTGCATCTTTATTTGTTTGCCAGATTACCGATACGCATCTGAAGGTAGTCAGCTGCGCTGCCGCGGGCGTGCCGCGCAAGATTCTTGCTTGTGTCTGCGAACCGATCAGCCAGGATGCCGATCTGCGAATTATTTCCGGGCTGCTGGTTAAGACTTTGTTAGGGCTAGGATATAAGAGCAATGCCGCTATTGTCTTTTGCGTTCCCCGGTCAAAAGCGGCCTGTCGGTATATAAGAGTTCCGGCCCAAGCTGCTGATGAAATTGAGAAGATCGTGATTTTGCAATCACCCCGTTTCTTGCCTTATCCGGCCGAGAAGCTGGTCAGCGGTTATGAAGTTGTAGCTATAGGCAAAGATGGTTATTCGGATATTAATTTAGTAATCGTCCATAAAGATTTAATCGAGCGTTATTTTGCGGTGTGCGGGACGCTGAATCCGCGGCGGATATCGGTAGCCTTGAGCTCGTACGGCCTGGGTAACATTTTTAACGATAGGTATCCTTCTGATAAAGAGCTGACAATGGGCCTTAATATTGATGCCCGCCAGGCAGAAGTTGTGGTTTTGCGCGAACAAAAGGTAGTATTTAGCCGGGCCTTTACCTGTAATATTTCAATCCTGCAATGGGAGGCGGAATTAGCCGAGCAGATCCACAAGAGTATGGAGGCCTTTGCCAAGGAGGTGGGTAACGGCCGGATCGGGTGTCTAAAAATTCTATCTCAGAAAGCCTTAAGCGAGGGTTCTTGGGAGGTTTTAAAAGCGCGTCTGGGTATTAGCGTTGAGCAGATTGCGTTTTCGGAGAAAGACCAGCGTTTTGGTATGGTGGCGGATTATTTGGCTGCCAGCGAGTGCTCTTTTTTTGACTTAATTGGGAGCGCCCTCGTTAATGTTAAGGAATCAGTTAACCTGTTACCGAAAGAGGCTAAGGATCTACTGCGCCAGAAATGCATCCGTACAGAACAGGTTAAATTCTGGCTTTTAGTTTTAGGGACAATTGCCTTTTTCCTGCTTGGCGCATATAAGTATCTGGATAATAAGGCGATCTATCTGAGCCGGCTTAAAGGCCATTTACAAAATCTGTCTAAAGATGCTAAAGCGTATGAAGAAATCGAAGATAGGTTTGCGCGGCTAATCCAGCGCAGTGAGAACACGCCTAAGACGGTGGATATAATCTCGGAGTTGCATACGTTAGCCGCTCAAGGGATTTCTTTGATTAGTATAACTTATGAAGAGGGCAGGCAGTTGATTATGCACGGGGAATCGGCTCAATTGCAGACAGTATTTGAGTTAGTCGGTCGACTGGAGAAAAGCCCGGTTTTTGCTAATTTTCGCTCTAAAGTGCGTTATGCATCGAAAAAGAATACGCCATCGGGTGAGTTGGTGGATTTTGAGATTTTACTTTCTGCGAAAGACAAGCCATGAACAAGGTTTTTTCGAGGCGGGAAAAAGTAACATTTTGGCTTACTTTAATAGTCATCGGCGGCAGCGTTCTCTTTAACTTTATAGTGTTGCCCTGGGTTAACAGTAATGAACGGTTGAATAAAGAGATCGCAGTCGCCAGCGCCAGATTAAATAAATATATTAGTTTATTGGGTAGAAAAGATGAAATTACGGCTAAATTAAATTCTTTTTCTTCTCCAGCGCAGTTGGCGGACCAAAGAGGTGATTCTACGATAGCGATATTGTCTCAGATTGAGTCTATCGCTAAAGACTCTGGCGTCAGAATCGTGGATATCCGTCCGCAAAGCGGCTATCGGCAAGAGGCAGGGTTAACTGCAGCTTTAGTTGATGTGCGTATCGAAGCGGATATGGCCGGTATGCTTAAATTTGCTTATTCGGTAGAGAATTCACTGGTTTTATTGCAAATAAGCCGTTTTCAGATATCAGTCAAGCCTAATAATACCCTTTTAGAGGGCTATTTCTCCATATCTCAACTGTCTTAGCTTCCCATTCCCAAGCTTATTTCTTCCCAGTCTTGTAAAAAAGCGAAGATTATGTTATACTTATATTGTAATAAGGCAATTTGAATATTTGTGCAAATTGCAATTTTGACAATTTGGAGAACCTACTGATAAAGGCAAACTAAGAGTAATCTTAGGGCCCCTCCTTCGCGCTTTAATCGAAAGTAAAATTGACGACGCGCTTCGGAGGGCTCTGCGAAGCCCATCTTGAACTTTTTGTTCTATTCAATGGGCGAAGCAGAGGCAAAACTACCGATCCTTAATTTTTTAAGGATGGCGGGGTTGCCAAAGAGGAAGAAAACCTTGAGTTTTCCTCAAGGTTTTTTTTGTGGAATTTGGCCCTAAGGCTCTTTATCAAGACGCCTTAGGGTTTTTTATTAAGAGGAGGATGATATGGATACCCAGAGAAACAACCCGGAGATTAAACACAGAGTAATCACCATGCTTGGTCGCGAGGAGATGGAATTTTTGGATAAGTTGGGCAAGGACGCTTTGTTCTCAACCGGGCACAAGCTTTCCTATAATGATATCTTGCGCGGCCTGATTGATTTTGCAATCGAAATTAAATTATCCGGTCAAAAAGTTGACTCTGCGCAAGCCTTCCAAGATAAGCTGCGAGAAATTATTCGGTTTCACATTCAGGAGCTGAAGAAAGAGAATAACAATGATAAGTAGAGAAACCGTTTTTCTAAAAAGGCAGTTTTGCTTTAGAAAGAGCCCGGTGTTGATGTCATGCTTGTATGGTGGACATAAGGGTTTAGGTGTCTTATCTGGAGGCATATTTCAATCCGTGCAGATTCTGTCGGCGGATTTTTTTATTTTTTGGCAGTTCTTTAAAACTTTAATAAACATCTTAAGACAGCATACTAGGATAAGCGAAACGCTAACATAAATCAGGAGGGATACTCAAATGAACACGACCATATTTGCCCTGGGATTACTGGGTTTAGTCTTTATGCCTAATATGTTGTACGCTGCCGGAGCGAGCGTATCTAATACTTCGGGATCGCCCGGGCAGGCAGATGTGCCCATTAGTATTAGCGCGCAGGGTGTCGTCGGCCAAGGTATCATTGGCGTGGACCTGGTCCTGCAATATGATTCGGCAATGCTTGAAGTGGCTAGCGGCGCAGTCAGCAAGGGGGCTTTGACTTCATCGTGGAGCATGATCCAGAATACCGCTACTGCCGGTAAAGTTATTATCGCATTATATGGGGTAGACGCGCTTGCGGGTGATGGTGTCTTAGCCACGTTAAAATGCAGCGTTAAAAGTACGGCCGTTGTCGGCAGCGCTAGCGCATTAACTTTGACGACTGCTAAGTTTAACGAAACAGCAGTATCCGCGGATAACGGAATTTTTACGGTAATCAAGGGCGTCAACCAAGCGCCGGTCCTGCAGTCTATAGGTAGTAAGAGCGTTACAGCCGGCAATTCCATCATTTTTAGCATTACGGCAACTGATCCTGATAATGACCCCTTGACTTATTCTGCCTTAGGATTGCCTGCAGGATCTACATTTAACACAGCCACAAAATCTTTTCAGTGGACGCCGGCATATAATCAGTATGGGGCTTACGCGATAACATTTTCTGTAAGCGACGGCAGTATCAGCGATTCTGAATCGGTGGTGATCACGGTCAATAAGGAGATTACTCTTCCCGCGGTAACGGTTACCTCTCCGACATCCGGACAGGTGGTTTCCGGTACCGCCACCTTATCCGCAACGGCTTCAGACAATGATAGGATCGCGGGAGTTCAGTTTAAGCTTGACGGAGCCAATTATGGCTCCCAGGATACTATTAGCCCCTACAGCGTATCTTTAGATACTCAAACAATCGTTAACGGCGCTCATCAGATTTCAGCCACGGCTACTGACGGTTCAGGGAACGAGAGTACGGCTGCGGCGGTAAGCTTTTCGGTCAATAATGATTTGACTGATCCGGTCGTGGCGATAACTTCGCCGGCCAACGGCCAGAGCGTATCCGGGATTATCACAGTAAGCGCCAATGCCACGGATAATGTGGGGGTTGTCGGGGTGCAGTTTAGACTGGACGGAGCCATTCTTGGCGCCGAGGATACCTCTAATCCTTATTTGGTCAGTTTGGATACCGAGACTATTATCAACGGTAATCATACGGTTACTGCAACCGTTCGCGATGCGCAGGGTAACTCCTCGGTTTCTAGCCCGGTTACTTTTAGCGTCAATAATGTTACCTATTATTCCCTAACGATCAACGCGGGCACCGGCGGCCTGACTGATCCGGCAGCTGGAAATTACAATTATGCCCAAGATGCCGAAGTCGTGGTAAAAGCCATAGCTGATACAGGTTATACTTTTTCCGGTTGGAGCGGGGCAGTTACGGGTAGTGATGTTAATATCACAGTTATTATGGACGCGGATAAGGTTATTACCGCGGCATTTATCAAGGATAATTCCGCCCCGGTCCTGGCCTCTATCGGGGCTAAGACCGTCGTTGAAAACTCTCTCTTAGAATTCACCCTATCCGCTACTGATCCGGACGGGGATACCTTAACCTATTCGGCTACCGGTTTACCCAGCGCAGCAACCTTTGATCCGGCAACCAGGAAGTTTAGCTGGACCCCGGCTTATGAACAGGCCGGCAGCTATAATCTTACCTTTAACGTATCCGACGGCAAGGGCGGATCCGATTCCGAAACCGTGGTTATCAGCGTGACTAACGTCAATCGCGCCCCGGTCCTGGCCTCTAT
>JBFZAQ010000093.1:0-6980 GCA_041308885.1 Candidatus Omnitrophota bacterium
TAGAAGAAATAATGTCCGGCCTTTCTAGAAACCCGGGATTGGCAATAGAATTATCAGCTGAGCAGAATAAAATTGGTTTTGCCAGGATGATGGTGTATTCCCTCAAAATAGCTGCCGGTAGTTCATTAAAAATTGATTTTGTGGAGGATGTTGATAAATTATTAAAACCATTGAAGGCAATTGACGGAGTATCGATTCTGGCCATAGAGGATATATATTTCCGTAAAATATTGACCGCGTGTGGAAGTATTATAACTGCGGATTCTATCGGGAGGAGTTCGTTCATCGGAGGTAGGCAAGAAGCGAAAGACTTCTTTGATTTGTATTTTTTGTCGAAAACTTTCATGCCGCTATCAATTTTTGTCAACGAATATTGCCGGCAGTCCCAGAAGGAGAGCGTCATTATATGGTTCAAAACTTATGACCGGCTGGAGATGAAAACTGGATTATTAGAGATAATCACTAATAAGCAGGTATCATTTTCAGAAGTAGAGCTTCATTTTAAAAACGAGATAGGGAAAATAATCACGGCAGAACTTTAGAGCGATATGGAAGAGAATACTGCTATATTTTGGGATAAAAAAATAAATACCGATGAAGCCAAAGATATACTAAAAAACGAGATTAATCCTCGGTTTATTGAGCTTGCCTCTTTGTTGCTGGCCAGGACTAATGAGCCGAAGATCGTTTTTAGTAATTATTTAAGTCAGGAAGTGTTCGTGAGGAATTGGGACAAGATCAAACGGAGAATGAGAGAGAATAGATGGAATGATACCCGGATCATTTTCTGGGGTGAAATTTTTAGAGCGGTTAGAAAGAACAGCAATTTTAGCCGACTTAGAGAATCAAGAGTTAGGCCGCTTAGCGTTGACCCCGAAATAAAAATAATATGCGATCAAATAAGAGATACTAGACAAAAGAGCGGCCTAACCCAAATAGAATTGGCGAAAAAATCCGGGTTGTCTCAGCAGTCGATTTCTTTTGTTGAGCGGGGGTATGTAAATATATCTCTACGGACGCTTAAGAAGATAACCAGCGCTTTAAATTTAAAGATAGTTTTAAAAGATAATTCGTTATAAGCTAGGAAATCTTATAAGCTTGCCTCGCGCGTTGTAAGTTGTAAGACGTTCTATCTAGCCTTCCGCATTCCAGCTGGTTGTAAAACAATTCCGCAACTATTGAGCTGCCGCCGAAATCATAAATAATTATTCCTCAGTTTCCTTATCATGTTATAATGAAACAACACGTCTTGTATTGTTTTGTATCCAGAGTCTGTGGAGCCTTGATAAGGCGCTATAATCTTTCGGCATGAGACTTGAGAATAAGATTAACAGTGTTATATTAACCGTTGTTGCTATAGCAGTTTTAGCGACAACGGGTATTTTTTTGTTTGTGATTGCCCGCTCAGCGGAACAAAGCATAAAAACTGATTTGCTGCGTGAAGCCCGCATGGTGGCGCATTCCCTTAATCTGGAACAGGTCGCGGCGTTAAGCGGTACTTTAGCTGATTCGGGATCCCCGGAATATCTATACCTTAAAAAACAGCTTACCAATATTCGTCTGGCGAATGAAAAATGCCGGTTTATTTATTTGCTGGGTTTGAATTCCGGCGGCCAGGTTTTTTTCTATGTGGATTCTGAACCGCCCGGTTCCGAGGATGAGTCTCCTGCCGGTCAGATCTATACTGAGGCTGATGCCAATACCTACCGGACTTTTCAAACTAGACTGGAGAACGTTTCCGGGCCTTCCACCGATCGGTGGGGTACTTGGGTAAGCGCTCTCGTGCCTTTGATCAATTCGGCTAACGGCGAGTTATCCGCGGTGTTGGGCATGGATATTGATGCTCGTGATTGGAATAATAGTGTTATCGCTCGGTGCGCGCTTCCTTTTAGCCTGTTTTTGTTGTTGTTTTTCAGCATTATTCTGTTCATTGTTTTGATGCGGGCTAACCGCATAATCTTTCAAAGCAAAAACCGCCTGCAGTCAATTTTGGACCAGGCCCCGGAGTTGATAATCGTTCATGATATTAACGGTAATTTTATCGAAGTAAACCAGGAAGCCTGTAAGAAGCTCGGATATAGCAAAGAAGAATTACTTCGGATGGGGGTTATTGATATAGATCCGGAAGCGGTGCGGGGCGAGAAAGATAAACTTTGGAAGAGGGTAGCAGCCGGGGAGAGGTTTGTCTTTCAAAGTAACCATAAGCGCAAAGACGGCAGTACTTATCCTGTAGAAGTGCACTTAGGCCCGATGAATCTGGGAGAAGAGATCCTGGTGTTGGGAATTATCAGCGATATCACCGAGCGTAAGAATACTGAAGAGGAGATCAGGCGCGCTTATCAGGAGCTTCAAGATACCCAGGCTCAACTTATCCAAAGTAATAAGATGGCGGCGGTGGGGCAGCTGGCCGGCGGAGTCGCCCATGAGCTAAATAATCCCCTTACCGGGGTCTTGAATAACGTTCAATTGATTAAGCTGGAGGCAGAAGCGAGAAAAGATTTCAGTATCGGTGATTTTAAGGAGCTTTTAAATATTGTGGAGAACGCGGCCTTGCGTTGTAAAAAAATAACCCAGTCCTTGTTGAATTTTTCTCATACTGCGGCCGGTAACTTCTCTCTTTGTTCCCTTAATGAAATTGTCGAGAAGGCCATTGAATTAGTCAATCAGGAGCTGAAGCTGCGCAATATTGTTTTTCAGAAAGAGCTGGAACCGGACTTACCCGGGATTCAAGGTGATTTTCAGTTGTTGCAGCAGGTAATCTTTGGTTTAATTTCTAATTCTCGCTGGGCGATTGAGCAGAAGCCAGAATGCGGCGGAGTTATTACGGTTAAAACCTGGCATAATTCCGCGATGGAAACCGTTAATGTGTCAGTGTCTGATAAGGGGATCGGCATTCCTCCGGAGAATATTAATAAGTTGTTTACCCCGTTCTTTACCACAAAAGAGGTGGGCGAAGGTACTGGTTTGGGTTTGGCCTTGTTTTATAACATTATCAAGAATCATAATGGAGAGATTAAGGTTGAGAGCTCTCCCGGTCAGGGGGCGAAGTTCATTATAAGCTTGCCTCGGTTTAATGTCGTAAATCGCTCTAGCTAACCTTTTAACGCCCATTCCCGCGTGCCTGGCTTAATTCTCTTGATAACTGCCATATTCAGGCTTATAATTAATAATTGTCAATACGGCGTTTGGCGCCTACCCGATAATAAAGGAAATCTATGCCGCAGGAAAAACTGGCCTTTGATTATTCTGTACCGGGGACGTTGTCTCTGGTCATAAGCGGGAACTGGCAGATTATTTCCGGGCCGCCTTCATTCGATGCCTTTATGCAGCAGCTGCATGGCCATCCCGATATTACCCGGATTACTTTCACCAACGCCGGACTGCAAGCTTGGGATAGCGGGCTGGTTGGTTTTTTTTTGAAGCTGATTAGGGAGTGCGAGCGTAAAAAAATCAGCGTTGTTCCCGAAGGCCTTCCGCCGGGGGTGAATAAACTGATTTCGCTGGCGCGGGCAGTACGCCAGAGGGAAGAAGTCGGCCAGAAGACAGCGGAGCCTTTTTTGGCGGCGGTCGGAAACTCGGTCATCCGGGTGAAAGACGAAATTCTTGCTTTGTTTAATTTCTTGGGGGATATTGTCATTTCGTTAGTGCGTTTGGCCCGCGGCCGGGCTTTTATGCGTTGGGACGCTTTTTTTGCGATAGTGCAAGCCTGCGGCGTTGAGGCGCTTGGGCTGGTTTCTTTAATCAGCGCATTGGTAGGGCTGATTCTGGCGTTTGTGGGAGCGATGCAGCTTAAAATGTTCGGGGCGCAGATATTTGTTGCGGATATTGTAGGGATTGGCATGGTCCGGGTGATGGGGGCGATTATGACCGGCATAATCATGGCCGGCCGGACCGGCGCGTCGTTTGCCGCAGAATTAGGCATCATGCAGACTAATGAAGAGATCGACGCGTTAAGGACGTTTGGCATTTCGCCGGTTGAATTTTTGGTTATGCCGCGGGTTTTAGCCCTGGTGCTGATGATGCCCCTTCTGACGTTATACGCGGATCTCATGGGAATCTTCGGCGGTTATCTGATCGGCGTGGGGATGCTTGGGCTTAATCCGACAGAGTATATCTCCCGCACCCAAGCGGCAGTGGGGGTTAATAATCTTAATGTCGGGTTGCTGCATAGTGTTGTTTTTGGCGTTATTATTGCCGTTTCCGGATGTTTTCGCGGGATGCAGTGCGGAAGAAGCGCTGCCGCAGTAGGCGAATCTACGACTTCGGCCGTTGTCACGGGCATCACGAGTATTGTGATCGCCACCGCAATCATTACGTATATCTGTCAACTTTTGGGAGTATAGCGCGTGGATAATAATAAGCCGCCGGAAAAGCCGGTTATCGAGGCGGTTGGTCTGAATATTGGATTTGGCGATGTTGTAATAATGCGCGATCTTACCTTTAGCGTCCGTAAAGGGGATATTTTTATTATCATGGGCGTAAGCGGGTGCGGCAAAAGCACTCTTCTTAAGTCTATGATCGGGCTCCAAGAGCCATTGGCGGGAAAGGTGATTTATGATGGGGTGAGTTTCTGGGATGCTGATGCCGCCGCGCAGCTAGCAATTATGCGGCGGTTTGGCGTGCTTTATCAGGGGGGAGCGTTATGGAGCTCGTTGACGCTGGCCGAGAATGTTGCCCTCCCGCTTGAGTTGTACACCGAGCTTTCTCCGAGTCAAGCCGGGGAAATAGTGGAATTTAAACTCGCGCTG
The DNA here is from genome assembly GCA_041308885.1 of Candidatus Omnitrophota bacterium. GTDB lineage: Bacteria > Omnitrophota > Gorgyraeia > Gygaellales > Profunditerraquicolaceae > JBFZAQ01. The sequence goes on from JBFZAQ010000093.1 coordinate 4,749, forward strand.
GTGGGATTATCCGGGTATGAGGATTTTTATCCGTCGGAAATAAGCGGAGGCATGCGTAAGCGCGCCGGCCTGGCCCGGGCGATGGCGCTTGATCCGGATATTCTTTTTTTTGATGAGCCGTCCGCCGGACTTGACCCCTTAACCGCGCGTTTGCTTGACGACCTGATCTTGCAGCTGTGCGCTACCCTCGGGTCAACGGTGGTGATGGTGACGCATGAGTTGGCCAGTATATTTGCCGTCGGAAATAACTCGATATTTCTTGATGCCCGGGCAAAAACGATGATTGCCTCCGGCGATCCCAAACAATTGTTAAAACAATCTAGTGATCCCCGGGTTTACGAATTCTTGACGCGGGGAGAAAAAACCGCCGGGAGTATAAAGTCATGAGTAAAAAAGCGCACAAAACATTGGTCGGGGCGTTTGTCGTTGGGGCAGTTAGTCTTTTGACTCTAGGTTTGATTGTTTTCGGTTCGGGTAAATTTTTCGTCAAAACCAACAAATACGTTTTATTCTTTGAAGGTTCGGTAAAGGGTTTGGTCAACGGAGCCCCGGTTACCTTTAAAGGGGTCAAGATTGGGGTAGTTAAGGATATTATCCTGGTTTATGATCCTAACGGCCGGTTTGCGTTCATTCCGGTGTTTATCGAAATCGAGCCTGATCGCATAAAAGGCGCCCCGCTGAAGCGGGATCGCGAGAAGATACAGTTATTGATTAACAACGGCTTACGGGCGCAGTTGGAAATCCAGAGTTTTCTTACCGGACAGCTGGCGGTGGCGCTGGATTTCTACCCCGATAAACCGGCTCGTTTGCTCGGGCTGGTGAAAGATTATACCGAGATTCCCACTATTCCTTCGCCGCTAGGTGAGCTGCAAAAAACTATCGGCGATATTCCTTTCAAGGAGATATTCGCTGACCTGCAGGAAAGTATGCATTCACTGCAAAGCACCTTAAAAGAAATCCGCGAATCGACGGTTTTTGATTTTGAGAATACGCTGCGGGAGATTATGGATACGGCGCGCGCGGTGCGGCTGTTGGCGGAGTATTTGGAACAGCATCCGGAAGCTCTGCTTAAAGGAAAGAAATAAGGAGATTAATTATGATACTAGCTGCTAAAGCTTGGCGTACGGCCGTACCGCTTGGGTTCCTTTTATTATTGTCGGCGGGGTGTATTTCTGTAACGAGGAGCCCAGCTGCGCGTTTTTACGCATTGCAACCAATGGAAGAAACCGGCGGCGCGCAGCTGCCCGGTGCCGGCGGCCTCGATAATATGGTTGTCGGTATCGGTCCGGTTACGCTCCCGGAATATTATTACCGGCCGCAGATCGTCACCAATAACAGCGATGGTACGGTGACTTTCGCGCAATTCGACCGTTGGGCAGAGCCTTTAGATAGGGCTATGGCCCGGATTATCGCCCGGAATTCTGCAATTTTGCTGCCTAAGATTAGTACCGAAATATTCCCTTGGGACAGCGTTAATCCCGCTCGTTATCAGGTCAGTATTGAGGTTGTGCAGTTGAATTGCAGGCTTGATGGAGAGGTATTGATGTATATGCAATGGTCGATCCTTGATACCGACGGAGGAGAGAATAAGCTAATTACGAAACGGGCGGAATATCGTCAAGCGGTTGTAAGCGGTAATTACTCCGGCTTGGTTCAAGCGATGAGCGCTATTTGCGAATCGTCCAGCAGGGATATCGCGCAAGCGTTGATTGCCTCGGCAAAGCCGGCAGCGTCACAACTTTGATTTTGCGGATGGGGGTTTTTAAAAAAAACCGCTGCAGTTTAAAAGCTGCAGCGGTTTTATGTTTCGGGGTACTTAGAGTTTGGAGACGTTGGTCGCCTGTTCCCCTTTGGGGCCCTGCGTTACGTCAAACTCGACTTCCTGACCCTCCTCTAAGGTTTTATAGCCCTCACCCTTGATTGCAGTATGATGTACAAAGACATCTTTACCATCTTCGCGTGTGATAAAGCCATAACCTTTTTGATTCGAGAACCACTTGACTTTACCTTTTGCCATTTCTGCTATTTCACCCCCTCCATGTGCAATAAAAAAACCGCAAAGCATTAATCCTGAAAATTTAGCTTTACGGTTTGTTTATTCGGCACTTCAAATTCGCTTACTCCTTGCAAATTACAGAATTATAATATCATCAAACTTTTTTTTGTCAATGACTTTTTTTACGTGTGTTATAGCAAGGCAAAAATGTCCGGTTTCTAGCAAAGCAAGAATGT
>JBFZAQ010000094.1:0-4679 GCA_041308885.1 Candidatus Omnitrophota bacterium
TTACTATGTCCCCCGAGAATATATCTCTAAGACCCTGGCTCGCAAATCACCGCTTACCGTCATTAACGCCGTATTGCTCGGCTTTTTGATGAGTGCTTGCAGCCATGGCATATTGGCGCTCTCTATTCAGCTGCATAAAAAAGGGGCTTCCGGTCCGGCCGTAGTGAGTTTTCTTTTAGCCAGCCCTTGGGCGAATATGGCGATCACCGTACTTTTGGTCAGTCTCTTTGGTCTAAAAGGCGTAGTGATCATTTTGGCTGCGTTGCTGGTGGCTATCATTACCGGATTGATATTCTTGTTCCTGGAAAGACAAGGCTTTATTGAAACTAATCCTAATACCGCGGAAATTTCCGATAACTTTTCCATACGCCGGGATATCCGTCAGCGCTGGGCCAAACGGTCGTCTAGCCCCGGAGAATTGAGGCGCGCCGCGCGCGGAATTTTCTCCGGAGCAATTTCTTTGGGCAATATGGTCTTAGGGTGGATTTTGCTCGGCATGTTGATCGCTAGTCTTGCCGGGGCGTATATCCCGACGCATTTTTTCCATAAATATATGGGGCCGACTGTTTTGGGCCTGGTGATAACTCTGGCGTTAGCCGCTATTATTGAGGTTTGCTCGGAGGGTTCTGCCCCGTTAGCCTTTGAGATCTTTCGTCAGACGGGCGCTTTGGGTAGTAGCTTTGTTTTTCTCATGGCCGGGGTAGTTACGGATTACACCGAGATCGGGCTGATCTGGTCTAATATCGGTAAGCGTACGGCGTTATGGTTGATCATAGTCAGCGTGCCGCAGGCGCTCTTTTTGGGCTGGTTAATGAATCAGTTGATCCGTTAAATAAAAATGATTTTTTTTCTTGACAAATGATACAACAATGGTATCATTTGTCAAATAGAGGAAAGGAGGCCGTATGAACGTAAACGTTAGATATATGCTTCGGCCGGTGGCCCACTGTAAAGAAGGCTGCCGTCAAGTGTCCCGGGCAGGACGTTAAAAGGCCTAAAAAAAGGCAGGCTAAAGCTTCGTTAGGCCGGGGGTGGTCTAACGAAGCAGCCGCCTCCCGGGAGCAAAAGTTTCCAAACAAGGCAAAAATGAAATTAATAACTAGGGATGTCGATTACGCGATCCGGGCGTTGTGTCTAATAGCGGGCGGAGAGGATAAGTTGGTGTCAGCTGGCGAGCTAGTGTCAGTTTTAGGTATTCCTAGGCCATTCTTAAGGAAGAATTTGCAGAAGCTGCATAAGGCGGGGATTTTAAATGCCTGTCAAGGCCACCGGGGAGGTTTTTCCCTCGCGTTGCGGCCGGATAAGATCAGGGTTGTGGATATTATAAGTATTTTTCAAGGCGGGTTTAGACTAAATGAGTGCGTTTTTAAGAAGCAGCCGTGCCCGCGGCGTGCGACTTGCCGGCTTAAAAAGCAGATCGATGCCATAGGGCGGTATGTCGCGCGTAAGCTGGCCGGCATAACCATAGCTTATTTATTAAAGGGTTAACTCATGATTGATAAATGCCCCGGACAGGACAGCCGGAATATCAAAGCCGAAACTGTGGTTTGCGGCTCATGCGGGTACGAGGCGGAGATATTCTCCGATGAGGTAAAGGTGACTTGCCCCCGCTGCAAGAATCGGGTTTGCCGGCAGAGATTGCCGACCTGCGTGGATTGGTGCAAGCACGCCCGGGAGTGCGTGGGCGAAGAAAAGCACAAAGAGTTGAATATAAGCGAATAGATTAACCAAGGTTATTCCAAGTTAACCAAGGTTAATCAATGTTACAGGTTACAAATAATGTTCTAAAGAAGGACTATAACATGCGCGACTCTCGATTTAAACTTTATTTCAAATATATTTTAACCTGTAACGTCGATTAACGTCGATTAACGTCGGTTAACCTTGGTTAACCTTGATTAACCTTGTTTAACCTCGGTTAACTTATTAAAAGGAGGAAGTCCATGTTTTGTTATCAGTGCGAACAGACGGCAGGGGGTAGCGGTTGCACCAAGGCAGGCGTGTGCGGCAAGAATGAGGATATTCAGAGCCTGCAGGATATTTTATTGTTTGGCCTTAAGGGTATCGCCGCTTACGGCTTTCACGCTCGGGAATTAGGCGCTAAAGATGATGCGGTGGATGGGTTTATGCACGAAGCTTTGTTTAAGACTGTTACCAATGTTGACTTTGATATTAATGACTATATTGAAATAGTGTTGCGCTGCGGAGAGATGAACTTAAAAGTTATGGAGCTGTTGGATAAGGCCCAGACGCAGCGTTTTGGCAATCCTATTCCTACCGCAGTAGAGACTGGGACATGCAAAGGGCCGGGAATCTTGGTTACCGGGCATGACTTACTCGATCTTTACGAGCTGCTTAAACAGACCGAAGGCATAGGTATCAATATTTATACTCACTCCGAGATGCTGCCGGCGCACGCCTATCCAGGACTTAAGAAGTTTAAACATTTAGCCGGCAATTACGGGGGGGCTTGGCAGGAACAGAAGAAAGAGTTTAATGAATTCGCCGGGGCCTTACTGGCTACGACTAACTGCGTCTTAATCCCGCCAGCCAATTCTTATTTGGACCGGTTATTTACCGTAGGTATAACCGGGGTGCCCGGGGCTAAGCATATCCGGGGGAGGGACTTTAGCCCGCTTATCCAGAAAGCCAAGTCGCTTCCATCGCTGCCTGATGCTCCCGGTAAGAAGATCATGACCGGTTTCCACCATACGGCAATATTAAGTATCGCCGATAAGATTGTCGAGCTGGTTAAAAAAGGTAAGATTAAACATCTCTTTCTTATCGGAGGTTGTGACGGAGCCAAGCCCGGCCGGAATTATTTCACGCAGCTGGCAGAAGCAGTACCGCAGGATTGCCTGATCTTGACTTTAGCCTGCGGGAAATACCGTTTCAATAAACTTGATTTCGGCGACATAGAGGGGATCCCGCGGCTTCTGGATATCGGCCAATGTAATAATGCTTATTCCGCGATCCGGGTAGCGGCAGCGTTGGCCAATGCCTTTAAGACTGACGTCAATTCTTTGCCCTTAAGCCTGGTATTGTCCTGGTTTGAGCAAAAGGCCGTGGCCATACTTTTAACTTTATTGTCTTTGGGGGTTAAGGGTATTCGGATCGGCCCGACTCCGCCGGCGTTTATCACCCCGAATGTCTTTAAGGTACTGCAGGATAAATTTGATTTGCAGTTGATTACTACTCCGGAGCAGGACTTAGCGCGGATGCTGCGGAAATAAGCCTTGCCGCCCGCTGCTTCAACTATGCGGTTTTTCCCTTGAGGGGGGAGGGCTAGGGCGAGAAAAGCCGGGAATAATTAGATAAAATACTTGTCCTGTAAACTCAGGCGCACTATAATACGGTTATGATTGAAACCCAAGCCAAGCTTATCCGGAAGATCGCCCGCACGCAGTCGGTAGAGAGCTTTCGTTTTCAGCCGGCCGAGAGGATTGATTTTATCCCGGGCCAGTTCCTCCAGCTTATATTTGATGCGGCCGATAGGAATAACAAGGCCCTGAATAAGTATTTATCGTTTTCCTGCGCGCCGGGCAAAGAATACATTGAGGTAACCAAGCGGTTGTCTCAAAGTGAGTTTTCCGGTCGCCTGAAAAGTATGGCTATCGGCGATACGGTGCTGGCGCGGGCGCCGCTGGGGACGTGCGTGTTCAAGCCGGAATACCCTAAGATCGCCTTTGTGGTTGGCGGTATCGGGATCACTCCGGCGATTGCCATTACCGAAGATATTGTCGGCAAGAGCTTGAATACCGACGTGGCGGTGGTTTATTCCAACCGCTGCGAAGACGACGTCGCCTTTAAGGAGCAGTTGGATGGCTGGGCCGGGCAGCGCGGCAATATTAAGTTAGCGTATACTTTTACCGAATGTAAGCCGCGCGAAGCAGCCTGTTTCTTTGGCTGTATTGACGAGGCGTTATTACGCGCTAAGGTAGCGGATTTAAAAGAAAGGATAGTTTTTATTTTCGGACCTCCGAAAATGGTGGAAGCTATGAGGCGTGTTTGTGAGCAGGCGGGTTGCCCGCAAGGTAACTTACGCCTGGAAAACTTTATCGGATATTAAAAATTTACGATCGTCATTCTACTGAGGCACCGCAAAAAGCACTCTTCAGGATGACAGAGGAAGGGGAATCTCATGAAAGAGAGAGTGGAAGCAGCGTTAGATAAGATCCGGCCGATGCTGCAGGCCGACGGGGGAAACGTAGAATTGGTAGAAGTGACCGCGGACGGCATAGTCAAAGTCAGGCTTAAGGGGGCTTGCGGGTCTTGCCCCATGAGCCAGATGACTCTGAAGATGGGGGTTGAGCGCATTGTCAAGCAGGAAGTTCCCGAGGTCAAAGAGGTGGTTGCGGTATAGAAGAGGCAAATACTATGAGTATCGAGCTAAAAAAAGATATTTATTGGGTCGGGGCCGTGGATTGGAATATGCGTAGTTTTCATGGCCACACCTACACTACTAAGCGGGGCACAACCTATAATGCTTATCTTATTCGGGATGAAAAGACGGTTTTGATCGATACTGTGCTTGGTAGTTTCTCGCAGGAGCTGCTGGCCGGGATTAGGGAGATTGTTCCTCCCGAGAAGATAGATTATATCGTGTCGAATCACGTGGAGACTGACCATTCGGGGGCCCTGCCGCAATTATTAAAGCTGTGCCCTAAGGCCAGAGTTTT
>JBFZAQ010000095.1:0-2752 GCA_041308885.1 Candidatus Omnitrophota bacterium
TAATTTTAAAGTGCTGAAGGATGATGAAGTCAATGCCGTTTCTCTTCCCGGTGGGTTCGTTTATATCAACAGCGGTTTGGTTGAGAAGGCCGCCAGCGACGATGAATTGGCCGCGGTCATCGCGCACGAGGTCGGCCATATCGTTGCCCGCCACAGTATTAAAAAACTTCAGGGCCTGCAGGGCTATTCGATATTCCGGGCGCTGTTGATCGCCGCGCCCGCCCGGGGCGAGGTAGGGACGGCCGCGGATGCGGCTGTAACACAGTTGTTACTGGGTTATTCGCGGGAGGACGAACTACTCGCCGACCAATTGGGTGCTCGTTATGCCCGGGCAGCCGGGTATGATCCTCGCGGAATGATTACATTTCTGGAGACCCTGCAGGAAGTTAATAAGCGTAAGCCCCTGGCGCCGCGTTCGTACTTTAAGACCCATCCTTATGTCCCGGATAGGATCCGCACGGTCAAGCAGGAATTGGGTGAAAAGATGGATTTCTCCGATTATGTGAATATCGAGCAGGCGCCGCGATGATGGCCGCGGTGTTGCGGGCAGCGGCCGTGTATTTGTGTTTGGCCCCGATATTAGTTTATGCTGGATCGGGAGTAAGCCGGGAGCAGGCCGAAATGCGTAAGATAAGCCCTTTTGGCGTCCTTGATTTTCTGCATTGGAATCACTCCTGGAATAATTATCAATACCCGGATACCAAGAGCATTGAGAGGTCGCTGGCGCTAATGAAGCAAGCCGGGATTAAGTGGGTGCGCCTGGATTTTCTTTGGCAGGAGATCGAGCCAAGAGAGGGGGAATTTGTTTTTACTAAGCACGATGCTTTAGCCGCGCTGATCCGTAAATATGATTTAAACATTTTGGGTATTCTTGGTTATAGCGCGGATTGGGCCTCGTCCTGCGGTAAATGGAATTGCGTTCCCCGCGATAACAGGCTATTCGCCGCCTACGCTACGGCAGTGGTTAAGCGCTATAGCGGAGCGGTAAAATATTGGGAGATTTGGAATGAGCCGGATTCTTCAGTTTATTTCAAGCCCCAGGATATGCTGACTACGTACGTAGCGCTCCTTAAGGATACTTATCGGGCGATTAAACAGGCTGACCCGCGGGCCCAGGTTTTAAACGGCGGTTTTGCCGAGGGGATCTTAAGCGTGAATCGTCTTTATGATAATGGCGGCAAGGATTATTTCGATATTCTGAATTTACACATTTTTGAATTTCCGATGCGTGAGGCAGCTATAAAGGCAGTGGCGTCTTACCCGCGGCTGGCGCGCAAGATCATGGATCGCAACGGCGATACCGCGAAAAAAATATGGATCACCGAAATCGGCTGCCCGGGCATCAAAGGAGGCTTAAAAGTAAAAAATTGGTGGGCCGGAGTGAACCCGTCCGAGGAGAAGCAGGCGCAATGGCTGACGCAGGCGTATGAGGCGCTGCTTGATGATGCTTCGGTTGAGGTAATTTTCTGGGCGTTCTTCAGGGACACCAAGGATCATTGGAAAGACGGCACCGACTATTTCGGTTTGATCCGCAACGACTTTACCCTCAAGCCCGCATTTAAAGCCTACCAAAAGTTAATTCGTTAGGGAACAACGAAAAGGAGACAGCGCCTTTCTGGCTGTCCAATTTTTTATTGCGCTTCCTCTGAGGGATACCCCTATATCCATCTCTCTTCATTTATAAAATCATACTTCTGTGCCCTTGCACCGCATTAATATTTTTAAAGATTCCCGCCTGTCTATCATTTTTTATTCTCATCGTAAGCAAGGCGGCTTGCGTGTTCCGCCCCAACTTGATGTGCCAAATTGGCATATCAAGTTTTGCAGTTCTTGTTTTGTTAATTGAAACATGAAATCTTCCGGAAACCTATCAAAATTGCGCCTTACTTGGCGGGTTAGCTGGCTAGTATCAACTTCATAGAGTTTAGCAAGGTCTCTATCTCGCAAAATTCTTATGTTGGCTCTCAAGCTCTAAATGCAAGAGGCTCGGCATATCCCACCCAGCCCCAGCCGCAGTGTCATCGCTTCAAGACGGGCTCGTCCGCTATACCGCCTAAGATAAATAAAAAATCGCCTTCTAACGGCGGTATGCCGAGCCTCTTGGTTTTAATGCTTTAGAGCCGACAAAATGGATTGCGATACTTTCGAGGTAATTTATTGACATATACGGGTGAAAATAGTATATTGCATTAGATTGCAATAAACTTTATGATTGAATATGCCTAAAATCCTTTTAACTAAAGAAGTCGCACAAATTTTACGCTTGCATGAAGAATACGTGCGAGAGCTTATCCGCCAGAGAAAACTTAAAGCCTATAAAGAAGGTCGGCGTGGTGGGTTTCGTATTACTATGCAGGCAGTTGAGGAGTATATCGCCAATAAACATAAAGAAATGGAGGTATCCAAAAGATGAAACTTATATATTTATTGGGGGGATTGCTCTCTTTTGGGCTAAGCTTTATCGTTCACCGGTATTTTCTGCAGTTTCTTATTTTTGGCGTGATCCTGATAGTCCTTTATGTTATTGAGAAAAATAGCTGCGATGTTTCAGAGCTTAAGAAAACAATAGAAGAGCATAATAAACTGATAAAGAGGGACATAGAGGAATTAAAAAAATAGGCGTAGCAGGAGAAACTATAAAAAATTAATGCAAAACAAAAACTTATTGCGAGCGGTAAAAAATGATAAAGAAAATAATTCTGTGTTTGTTTTTGAGAGGTATGTTTTTGCCTTTTAGATCGGAAGAGCGTCG
>JBFZAQ010000096.1:0-41012 GCA_041308885.1 Candidatus Omnitrophota bacterium
GCTTGATTATGGATTCATTCAAGACTGGGCCGAACATCTTGGGAAAAATTGTAATGATATCGATACGCATAGTATTAGAATGATAAAATCCCAATGACCAAGTCCCAAATCCCAATGAATTACCAAATCCCAATGACCAATCTCCAATTGGGATTTGGTAATTGGACATTCATTGGGATTTGGGACTTGGCCATTGGGATTTAAACCGAGCTATTATTATAACGCTCCAAGAACTCCTTCTTAAACTCGATAAATCTATTCTCGGCGATGGCTTTGCGGATATTGCGCATCAGATCCAGAAAAAAATAGACGTTATGCAACGATACTAAACGCATGCCGAGTATCTCATAAGCATTAAAAAGATGACGCAGGTAGGCGCGGCTAAAATTCCGGCAAGTATAACAACCGCACTGCGCATCCAAGGGAGAAAAATCCTCGATGTAGGGGGCGTTACGGATCACAAGCTTACCTTCGCTGGTAAAGGCCGTGCCGTTACGGCCATAGCGAGTAGGCACAACACAGTCAAACATATCTATCCCGCACCCTACTGCCTCAATAATATCCTCGGGAAACCCTACCCCCATCAAGTAACGCGGCTTGTCCTCCGGAAGCTTAGCCGATGTTGCCTCGGCCACTGCATAGCGCAAATTCTTCGGCTCCCCAACCGATACTCCTCCGATGGCATATCCCGAAAAATCCATCTCCACCAAACGGCTGGCGCATTCCTTACGCAAATCCTCATAGGAAGCCCCTTGGACAATACCGAACAATAACTGCTTACCGCCATACTCATCAACCGCTTCAGAGGAACGCGCCGCTTCCTGCGACCGGCGGGCCCAGCGGATTGTCCGTTCCAAGGCTGAGCGCGCAGCATCCTTACTGCAAGGATAATGCACGCACTCATCCAACGGCATCATAATATCACTCCCCAGCCCTCTCTGGATGCCAATAACATCTTCGGGAGTAAAAAAATGCCTGAACCCGTCAATATGCGACTGGAATTCAACCCCGTCGTCATTGATCTTGCGTAAGAGCGCCAAACTAAATATCTGGTACCCTCCGCTATCAGTCAAAACCGGCTTTTTCCAAGCCATAAACTTATGCAATCCTGCGGCCTTACGAATAACTTCCATTCCCGGCCGCAAAAAAACATGATACGCATTCGCCAGGATAATTTGCGCGCCCGCATCCTCAAGGTCACGCGGGGATAAAGTCTTCACGGTGGCCTGCGTCCCTACGGGCATAAAACAGGGAGTGTCGATACTGCCGCGTTGAGTCTGGACCCTGCCTAGCCTGGCTTTGCTGCCGGAATCCGTTGAAAGCAAGATAAAAGTCTGATCTTCCGGCAACGCCATATTCTTTAGCCAGCCTTCCAATTAATTGTATAGACCCGGATAGGGCCCTGATTATCTTCCAGCTCTTCATTAAAAAGAGACGTGAACGCCGATAAACCCACTCCCTTAAAAAAATAGAGCCGGGAAAACATTGATTGCACCAACTCCTCATCGCAGACAGCCAAACGGTACGCCTGGCCATCCTGAGACAAAATTACCGAATAATCAACATCACTATCGGCAAATGACGCCTTCTTTAAATCCACACCGTCAAGATAATACATATTTTTAGGGATATGCCACTCTTGGGAAACAGCCTTATAATATTGTACCGAGTGATCAGCCAAATTTACTATAAAACCATTATCAAAAGTAAGTATTGAGCCGTGCTGCTCACAGTTCTGCGAGACTGAATAAAATTGCCGGGGCGCGGATATCCAATAGAGAATCTGCTGGCTGGGTAAAGCGCTCAACAACTCATACAGTTGCTGCGCTTTCTGGATATCATAATGCCGGCTGCCGAGCAGAAACTTGAGAAAGGCTTTCTTTTTCAAGGACTTAAACTTCTGATAAATATCCGCCTTGAAGAAATCCCACCCGCCGATAAATGAAATACGCGACATTTTACTAAGCAGGCTCGGCTCTACCACCATACACGCTGGCGCAGGTTGGTATAAGTAACTAAGAAAAAGCTCGCGCTTATTCTCTTCAGGAATATATTTGGCCGCTGCGCTGACAGCCCCTTTGGAATCCTTAATAATAAACTGATTGATAATCGACAATGCCGCAAAATTGTCGTATCCCTGCTCGCGTAGCAGATCGAAAGCGGCGTTAGCCCCAGAATTAACCATGCGTAATATTCCCAGCGCCTCTTTTTCGTCGGTAGCTAACAAGGCCCGGGCCATCCAATAAGTTACCGGTTTATCTTGGGTTGCGCCGTCAAATAAGACCCTGCGGTCAGCGGCGAATTTAAACCAATGGCCGTAGTCCCACCATGAATTAATGATTGCCTCAGACGGAGTTTTTTCTTGAATAGACCCCAGTGCTTTCCACCAGGCGCGGGTCATCATCGGAAGGGTATTGCTAAAAACCAGCGATCGCGCCGAGAAAAAATACGTCAGCACCGCTACCGCCAAGCAAGTAACAATACCGGGCCTAATACTCAATCTGCCGCCACGCTCCAGCCGCCGGCTAGCCCACTGGATAAAACTGTCCGCCCCGAGCCCGAATGCCACTGACAAAGGGACAACCAGTAAGAGGCTAAGCCTTACTGCTTTCATCGCCCCGATAAACGCGACACTCATCCAGAGGACAAAGACGAATACGATAAAGGTGAACTCATAAATTATATTCTTCTTGCGGATTACCGTCGCCAATAAATAAAGGGCTGCCGTTAACAAGATAATGCTGCCTCCGGCATTCTGGATCACGGCTTGGAAGGGCGCGCTGCGTAATTCCTGAACGGTAAGAAAAACATTCGGCCAAAACTGACTATCCAGCTGGTCTTTAAGCCAAAACATCTTTAACGGATCAGTGAGAAACCGCGCGGCCACCTCGACTCCGGAAAAAAAGGATACCCAGCCTAAAGAAAGACCGATAAAAACCGATCCTGACGCGGCGGTTATCCGGGCATAATTATATCTACGCTCAAGCAGTAAATGAATAAAATAGTAACCTAACCCCACGATAAAAGTGTCAAAGAGCAGCCACCAGATATCCCAGGTATAGGCAAATAAACCCATACCTGCCCCGGCCAGTGCAGCATAGATCAAGCGTCTAACTCCTGAAAAAGAAGCCCTCAGACTTAAGTATAACGCCCAAACCGCCAACACTGAATATATACCTATATATACGTCATTATCGAACCAACCGGCTTGGCTGCGGAGCAAAAAAAGCGGGCTTAAACCCGCGCACAAAGCGGCGGCAAAACCCGCGGTTGAATTTGCTCCCACTTTCAAGGACTGGGTGAAGAAAAAAATCACTATCAGTAAAATACTCGACAAGACTACCGGTAGATAGAATAAAACAACGGTTAAAGGAACCCCGGGATAAAACATATGGATCAACCGATACGCGGCTACGCCGACATAAACATGAACATTCTTATGGAGAGTCTTGGTAGCCGGATAACCCAACGGCGCGCACATATACCGGTCATACAGCCGCGAGCCTTGATACTCATAAGCGTTTCCGCCATCCTTTAAACTATTACGCACAATCCGGGCCCAATGGTAAGAATCAACTTCCAATAAAAAAGGAAAACCCGCGTCATCGAGATACTTGCTCCGGCAATCTGCATATTTCCGGGATACATCCCGCGCAAAACCTAATTTGGGATCACTCCGGGAACTTTTATATAATTCATTCTGCAACGCAGCCTGAACAATCGAGCCGTCTTGTGGATACATCTGCTTTGCTAAGCCCTGCGTCTTATTGACCAGATCGACTTCGGCCTTAAAACGGGCTTCGTTCTTACAAGCGGACATCCGTAAGGGCCCTAAACGTATAAAGACGTTTATCCCCAGGGCAATCACTAATAAAAATATCCCCAGTATATATTTTTTATTCATGGCTAAATAATGAGCATCGCGTCACCGTAACTATAGAACCGATAACGTTGATTTATAGCTTCCTGATAACACCCGCGCAAAAAGTCCCGGCCCATAAAAGCGGCCACCAGCATTAAGAGAGTAGTTTTAGGCAAATGAAAATTGGTTAATAAACAGTCCACCAGCTTAAAAGAGTACCCGGGATAAATGAATAAACTCGTCTCCCCCTGAATTTGCCCGGCGGCATAGGCCTCCAGCGCCCGCGCGCTGGTAGTGCCGACTGCGAATATTCTTCCCCGCCGGCCACGCGAGTCATCAATTAACTTACGCGTGGCCTCAGGAATGACAAAATTCTCGGCATCCATAACATGCTGCTCAATTGATTCAGCCTTGACCGGCTTAAACGTGCCGAGGCCAACGTGCAATGTCACATAACCGATACGCACACCCTTATCTTCGAGTCGGCGTAATAATCCTTGAGTAAAATGCAGGCCCGCAGTCGGAGCCGCAACGGCTCCCGGGTGCAAGGCATACACAGTCTGATAGTATTCCACATCCAAGGCTTCGCTTGCGCGCTTAATATAAGGAGGAAGCGGCATCGACCCCAAAGAATATATATCTTCTAAATTCTGAGTATCAAACTCTATCTCTTGGCGGCTTTTGATAACCGCCGGCAGCACCCCGCCGCTTAAAACTATCCGCTCTCCGACTTTCAGGCGCGCCGGCTTAATTAAAGCCTTAAAAACACCCGATGGCAAGCGGTTCAACAAAAGCACTTCGACTTTGCCGCCGCTGAGGCGCCGGCCGAGAAGACGGCAAGGCATAACCTTAGTATCATTGAGAATTAGGATATCATCCGGCTGCAGATAGTCAATAATATCTTTACACAACCGATGCTCGATAGCGCTGCCTTGACGCTGAGCCACCAGCATTCGCGCAGCTTCCCGCTCAGAGAGCGGATACTGAGCGATGAGCTCGGGAGGTAAATAATAATCAAAGTCAGCTAAACGCATTATATGTGGGTAATTTCAGCTCCCGGATAATAATATAACAAAATTTGTTCCGCGGTTACGCCTTCCTTGGCCATAAAATACGCCCCCCACTGACACATCCCTACTCCGTGCGCCCACCCGGTACCGTCAACGATGACATTCTCTTTGACCACGGATATATTATAACGGTTGCTGCGGATGACATTGGGTCCGAGGATATTACGAAAATCTTTACCGCTCACCTTTACTCGCCGATCTTTGGTAATGATCAATAAATCCGTAATCCTCCCCGATGGATTCGTACCGCTGACTTTAATGTCAATCATGCCTGCAACAGAATAACCCGCTTTTATCAACAACCACTGCGCATCCTTCTTGGCTATTTCCTGATGCCAGGAATAATGTGGAGACTCACGGCAATAATCACACACCACTCCCTTTAAAGGAACAATATCAATATCCCACAAACGAGAGGCATCTTCGGTATGACCGGCACATGTAGCATGATAATAAGCCGGGAACAAATTGCCCTTGTAACGCAGAATCAAACCTGCCGTCTGCTCAACTGCCTCATTAGTCCGATATCGCTCGGAAATCTTGCCTCCGTAGACCTGAGAATAGATATCGCTGGTAACATCAAAATCATTATTCCGATTTTGGCGCATCTGGTAAACCGCGTAACTGCGACAGGCAATCGCCTGGGCCTTAAGCGCTTCCGGGGGCCAATAGTGAGAAGCCTCATGGTAAAGGATCCCTTTAATATAATCTTCAATATTAATATGATTGACCGCCGCGAAATTGCCGTTATTCTTCCTGATAAACTCAATATCTCCGCTGAATGAACGATCGCCGATATAAATCGGATCCGCCGCTGAGGTCTTAAGCAATAGTTTGCGCACAGCATAATTCTTTTGTCCCAGCCTGATACCATTATTATCCGCGGCTACCGTAGCCTTAATATTTGCCCCCCGCCCGATAATCTTCAGAGTCGCCCCATCCAAGAGCTGATAGGCCCCGTCAGCTTTAAGTAATAGCGAGGCCTCATCCTGAACAACAGCAACCCGAATAGGCCGACTTAGCTCTACAGATTCGGCGGATAGGGTAAAGCGAAAAGCGAAAAGTAAGAAAAATATGAGCGGGATTAGCCCGCGCCTTAGCGTCGCGACCATAGCCAGAAAACTAGCGAGAGAATTACACTTACCAACAAAGAAGTCACAATCGGAAAATAAAAAGTAAGATTCTTGCGTTGGATATAAATATCGCCGGGCAGCTTGCCAAGAAACGGTATTTTCCCAGCCAGAACCACAATCGCCCCCACCGCAATTAATCCAATACCTAAAATAATCAGCGTTTTCCCTAAATCGTGCATAATATATTGCGACCTATAGTAACCTTCTTGCCAACCTGCAACCTCGATTAACCTCGGTTAACCCTGATTAACCTTGGTTAACCTGCCTTGACTCTTTTTTTTTATGCGGCTGCGCTCTAATTCCGAATACAAACACCCGCAGTATTTCTGACAGTAGATCCCTTGGGCCCTGGCTTTATTATGCGCCTCCCGGAAACCGGGACGAAAATCTTCATAGTAGAAATCTACTGCCTCTTGAAGCCCGATATCCGTACCTATTGTCTTTAGCCTCTCCTGATCCTGATAAGGACTAACCAAAAGGGTTGTCGAGAAATAAGGAATACCCTTTTCCTTGGCGATTTTGGCGGTCTGGCGTAAACGCAGCTCCCAACAGATGGCGCACCGACCGGGAATTGCTTCCCGCATATTCACCGCGCGAAAGAATTCCTGAGGTTCATAGGCAGCATATAAAACCTCGACCCCCGCAGATTGACTAAGCGCCTCTACTGCCTGCCGGCGCATTTTATACTCGCTTAGAGGATGGATATTCGAATTACAAAATAACCCCACCACCTCAAACCCCTTAGCCCGCAGGCTCTCCAAAGGATAAATCAAGCATGGGGCGCAACATATGTGGAAGAGTAATTTCATAATCTCATTCTTTTAGCGGGGTAATATACTTTTTGATAAATTTTTCGATATATCGCACTACTTCTTCTTTAGCATTGCTGGGGCTAGCGGCGACCCAAACTGCGAAATTATAAAGGGTTTGCGTGTCTACTCTCATCCATTTGTTATTATTATAAAGCATATAAAACAGAGTTGTAATGGCTATTCTTTTGTTGCCATTCTGAAACGGATGATTCTTAATCATTAGATAGAAAATCACGCTCGTCTTGCCGGCAAAAGTGGGGTATAGGTCCTTTTTAGCAAAAGACTGAAACGGCGCTGATAGACAGCTCTCCAACACGTTAGGATAACGGGTGCCAAAATCAGGAATCGGTTCATTAAAAGACAGGCTTTGCTGCGCTAATCTGAAAGCCACTCTCTCAACCTCTTCGACCATTAATGGCTGCATTATGCCTGCCCTAAAAGTTTTAGAACTTCCCCGTATTCCTGAACGGTTTTTTCCACCGCCTTATCAATTTTATTCTTTGCGGCATCTCCCAAAGGTCTACCACTAACGGCCACTGTGTTTTCCCTGACATAATCTTGGGGAATAGCGAAGCTGCGGCCTACCCTAATGGCTTTAATTTTACCCTGCTTTACTTGCTTATACACGGCAATCCGGCTTAATCCCATAATCTTGGCCAGTTCGGCAATGGAAATAAATTCTTTCTCTTTCATAACTATCTCCTATATAACAATTTATAACACAATTAACCTATGTTAACTAAAACTATCAGGTTAACAGTTGTTAACCCAAATATAGGTTAACATACCAGACTATGTCTGTCAAGGTCAATCTGGATTTAAACCGGGGAGCGAAGTTTAGCTTTAGCCTTGTTTAGCTTCGCACTTATTGCACACACCCGGCTCTTTAATCGAGGGCTTTACACCAAACAGTTTCAGGGGTATCCACTTATACAGGAATCCTTCCAGCGGGACTTTGCATTTCCTACACTTCTTAGGCATGATACACTCCTGTCCCATTAATTATGCGTTTGCGGGGTTCATCGCGGGCATAAAGACTGCTGCGGGGCTTTTTTACGCACGCAAAGCAAATCCCTGCGCAAATTATAGAGGCGCCCAGAAAAACGCAAGCCTTACCACCCGCAAACACGTCTTAGCCTCAAACCCAATAAAACCAAAAACGTCCCTATTTTTCTTGCACTTTACAGACTTGTAGAACCCTCCCAACGGCATAAAGCTTGCTGCGGGGCTTTTTTGCGCACGAAAATTTTTTCCGTGCGCTACGGTTTGCCGCTCGCTACGGTACCTACTTACGCAAAGCCGATTACGTACCTTCGCTCGCGGCAAATCCTTGCAGACTTTTGCCAAAAATTTTCTAACGCCCGCAAACCAAATCCCTGCGCAAATTATAGAGGCGCCCAGAAATACGCAAGCCTTACCACCCGCAAACACGCCTTAATCTCAAATACAATAAAACCAGAAACGTCCCCTATTTTACCAACTATGCCCGTTGTAAAACTTCCTTAAATTTTTTGTAGAATAAAGACTTTCCCAGCCCGCTATAATATTTAATATTAATATCATAATCCTTAAGAGCATTTTTTGCTTTATCGCTAATAAACTCCGGATTCTTAATACGGAACCATGCTTGATATATCGACATATCCTCAGGTATGTCGTTAGTAAGCATGATATACATTTCTACGGCGTCCAATAATAAATATTCCGTCTGCGCAGGATTAAATTCTAATAAAGCAGACTGATCCCTATCCGCGTGTTTAAAGAAATTCTCCGCCTCGTTGACGGCGGATAAATACAAGCTAGCCTTGTCTTGTCTAATAATATCTAATGCTAAACCTTTCACAAGTGATTTAACCCCTTTAGATCCTGATATATCCATTAATATCTGATGCGCAGCTGCCGTTAGTGTATGAATCGATATCGGGTCAGCGTCATTAAAAAAAAGACTAAGAGCAACGTCTAATTGGCGCCGTGCGGCGTCGATTTTTGATATTTTCATTTGATTTTAGTTTAAATATCGCAAATTATCGTAACAACTAAAAGAGTCTTTGTTCACTCGCGACAATCTCATTGTTCGTAAGAAATATCCGCCTTTTTGACTTTAGCCTTAATCACCTATACGGACCATTCACAACAGATCCAAGTAGCGGATGACTCAAATCACGTGCCACGGATCAGAGCGGCAACCAGCGATTTGAAATTTTGCGCAGGGATTTGGTTTGCAGGCGTTAGAAAATTTTTTGCAACAGTGCGCAAGGATTTACAGCGAGCGGAGGTTAGTTACCGTATTACGTAAGTCGTAACCGCAGCGAGCTGTAAACCGTAGCGCACGGAAAAAATTTTAGCCCGCAAAGCAAATCACGGAGCAAAATTTGTGGCGTAGCACAAACGCCGGCGCGGAAAACCATCCCAAGGCCGAACCCGCTATATGCGACGCTCGGAAAAATTTTTTCCTCGTCTAGATTTTATGACTTTGATGTGCGGCGCGTTAGAAAATTTTTGGCAAAAGTCTGCGAGGATTTACAGCGAGCGGAGGTTAGTTATCGTATTACGTAAGTCGTAACCGCAGCGAGCTGTAAACTGAAGCAGACGGCAAAAATTTTAGCGCCGCGCACAAAGTCATAAAATCTCTGCTGGAAAAAATTTTCCGTTCACAAGCGAATCTACAGAACCCCACTCCTCTTCTATATCAAAACAACTCTTCTTGTTTCTCGTAGGGCATGCCGAAGTGTTCGTAGGCAAGTTTTGTGCAGATGCGGCCGCGGGAGGTGCGCTTGAGGTAGCCGCTCTTAAGGAGATACGGCTCGACGGTGTCCACGATAGTATCTACTTCTTCATTGAGACTGGCGGCTAGCGACTCTACACCCACGGGTCCGCCGCCATAAGATTGCAGCATAGTCTTTAAGACTCTACGATCCAGATCATCGAATCCGGCCCGATCCACCCCCAGATCATCGAGGATCTTAGCCACGGGAGACTTCTCGATAACCGCAAGCTTCTGCACCTGGGCGTAATCGCGCACGCGGCGCAAAAGCCGATTTGCCACCCGGGGCGTACCTCGGGCCCGCCGGGCAATCTCATCCGCGGCTTCCGCCGCCACATCGATACTTAAGGTTTTTGCCGAATGCAGTATAATCGTAGCCAAGTCCTCGAGCTTATAGAAGTCCAGATGGTAAAACATCCCAAATCGGCCGCGCAGCGGCGCCGAAATCAGGCCGGCCCGGGTCGTCGCCCCGACTAAAGTAAAAGGCTTGAGATTAAACTTGATCGTCTTGGCGTAAGGCCCCTTATCAATCACAAAGTCAATCTGAAAATCCTCCATCGCCGGATACAGGAATTCCTCAACCACGCGGGAGAGCCGATGGATCTCATCGATGAAAAGAATATCGCCCTTCTCCAGATTAGTCAGGATACCGATTAAATCCCCGGCCCGCTCAATCGCCGGGCCGGAGGTTGAGGTAATCTTAGCATCCATTTCCCGGGAAATTATATGGGCAAGGGAAGTCTTACCTAATCCGGGGGGTCCGGAAAGCAGAATATGCTCCAGCGGCTCGCTGCGCTGTTTGGCCGCAGAAATGCAGACTTTTAAATTCTCGAGGGTGTCTTTTTGGCCGATAAATTCATTCAACCGGCTTGGCCGCAGGGAGAGATTTAATACAATATCCTCATCGGTTTCCTGAGTTCCGGCAACTACCCTTTGCTCAAGATTGTTATCGACATCCTGACCCTTAATGAGTTTCTGCCGCGTCTGTGACATCGGGAATTATATGGGCTTTGTTTCTAGCGATGTCGATCTCGCCGAAGCGCTCTTTTTGCACTGCGACTATTTCTTTGATCTTGATCAACTCTAATATCGCCAGAAACGTCACTACCATTTCAATTTTATTCTTAGACGATCGAAAAAGCTCGGAAATAGCTATCCTCTCTTTAACCAACAGGACATGCAGTATGCTATGCACCTTTTCTTCAACCGTAAATTCATCTTTGATAACTTCATAAAACAACTCTTTGGGGATTTCCTTAAGGGCCTGCGAGAAAGCCGAGATTAGATCAAAAAGGCTGGCTTCAAAATAAACATCCTCATCCGGCGACTTAGGCAAAGCCGCCTCCGCTTTCTGGCGTTTAAAAACTTCCTGCTGGGCAGTTTCTTTTAGGCGCAGCTCATCGGCGATCTGTTTAAATTTCTCATACTCCAACAGCCGGCGCACCAGTTCGGCGCGCGGATCTTGCTGCTCCTGCTCATCCTGGATTACTTCCTCCGCGGGCAAGAGCATCTTCGATTTAATTTGCAGAAGCGTGGCGGCCATAACCAGGAATTCTCCGGCGATATTTAAATCCAATAAACGCATGACCTCTAAATACTGCAGATACTGATCAGTAACCTGAGTAATCGGAATATCGTAAATATTCAGATGGTCTTTCTTAACCAGGTACAACAGCAGGTCCAGCGGGCCTTCAAAAAGTTCAAGCTTGATCTTATAGCTCATTTTAATAAGCCTACCAGCTTCTTAGCCTTTAAAACTGTGTCTTCGGCAACTGCCGCGGCCCGTTTCCGGCCGTCCTCTAAAATATCGAAAACTTTATTTCTATGATTAACGTACTCTCCTCGACGCTGCGCAATCGGCTCTAAAAATCGAACCAATATCTCGGCCAATTCTTTCTTGCATTCAGTACAACCGATCTCGGCTTTGCGACAACGCTCCTCAACCTCTGTATTCTTTTCCGGAGCAAAAACCGCATAATAACTACGCACATTACACCTGTCGGGATGCCCCGGGTCAGCGCGCTTTATCCGCTTCGGATCAGTGAACATCCCTTGGATCTTTTTGCGCACATTATCAGGGTCTTCGCTCAAAGCTACGAAATTGCCGTAACTCTTGCTCATCTTGCGGCCGTCAAGCCCCAATAATCGGGGCGTCTTAGTCAATAGGGCTTCCGGCTCGGGAAATAATGTTTGCCGATAAAGATTGTTGAACCGCCGGACCATCTCTCTGGTTAGCTCCAAATGCGGCAGTTGGTCTTCGCCTACCGGAACCACATTGGCCAAATACAACAGGATATCCGCGGCCTGCAATACCGGATACCCGAGGAATCCGTAAGTACTTAAATCGCGGTTAGCTACTTCGCGCAGCTGCTCTTTATAGGTCGGGCAACGCTCAAGCCATCCTAAGGGAGTCAGAATCGAAAGCATCATATACAGTTCCAAATGCTCCTTAACCTGAGACTGCACAAAAATGCAGGATTTCTGAGGCGAAACCCCGCAAGCCAACCAATCAATCACATTATCGATAATGGTATCCTGCAGAAATTGAGGCTTCTCATATTCGCTCATCAAAGCGTGCCAATCCGCGACCATGAAAAAACAGTCGTATTCCTCCTGCAGCTTGACCCAATTATGCAAAGCCCCGACCAAATGCCCCAAATGCAACACCCCAGTCGGCCGCATACCGCTCAATATTCTTTTCTTCATATGCTAGTTATAAATGACCAATTCCCAAATCTCAAATCCCAATGAATTACCAATGACCAATGTCTAATTGGGTTTGGTAACTGGTTATTGCCTACAATTTCCTGGCAATCTTTTCTATATCATGCGCCTCAATCACATCGCCTTCTTTAACATCGTCATAGCCGCCGAGCGATATGCCGCACTCAAAACCTTCCAATACCTCGCGCACATCATCCTTAAAGCGTTTAAGGGCGGCAATTTTCCCCTCGAAAACCGGCTCCCCGTTTCTCATCACAGTTACCATGTTGTTACGCGTAAACTTGCCCTTAGTCACGTAACACCCGGCGACTATGCCGGACTTGGTTAATTTAAAAACCTTGCGCACGTCGCAACGGCCGATAAAAATCTTCTTTAATTTCGGCTCCAGCAAACCCTCGACTGCCGCTTTAATATCATTGGCCAGCTCGTAAATAATATTGTAAGTCCGGGCCTCAATCCCCTCCTTGCTCATAAGCTCGCGGGCCCGCTCATCAGCCTCCACGTGAAAACCGAGGATAAGCGCATTAGAGGCGACCGCCAGAACTACGTCCGAAGAATTAATATTGCCGATCCCGTCATGGATGATATCCAGCTTAACTTCGGATATATCTATCTTGCTTAAGGTCTCTTTAATCGCTTCCAACGACCCCTGCATATCCGCCTTAAGGATTAGTTTTAGCTCCTTAATCTTGCCTTCAACTATCTGCGCATGTAAATCTTCCAGGCTTATCCGCTTAAAGGCTTTCATATCCTGTTGGCGTTCGCTCTCTTGGCGGGCCGCGGCCAAGTCGCGGGCCTGTTTTTCATCGGCAATGGTAAAAAAAGACTCTCCGGCTAAAGGGACACTGGATAAACCCAATATTTCTACCGGGTTAGACGGCAAAACCGAAGTTACAGCCCGGCCCCGGTCATCGAACATTGCCCGGATTCTTCCGTAGCTCATCCCCACAAGAATAGTCTGATTCAAGTACAGCGATCCATTTTGCACCAGCAGTGTTACTACCGGCCCCTTACCCTTGCTTAGCTTGGCTTCCACCACCACACCCTTAGCCAGGCGGCCGGGGTCAGCTTTAAGCTCCAACATCTGAGCTTCCAGGAGGATCATCTCCAAAAGATTATCGATACCTTCCCCTGTCTTGGCTGAAACTCCGACGGTAATAGTCTTTCCTCCCCAATCTTCGGGCAAAAGCTGTAATTCAGCCAGCTGTTTTTTTACCCGTTCAACGTTGGCTTGAGGCTTGTCAATTTTATTTAACGCAACAATTATCGAAACTCCGGCTGCCCGGGCGTGATCAATGGCTTCGCGCGTCTGCGGCATTATGCCGTCATCGGCCGCAACAACTAAAACCACGATATCGGTAATCCGCGCTCCGCGGGCACGCATGGCAGTAAAGGCTTCGTGACCCGGCGTATCCAAAAATGTTATCTCTCCGTGCTCCAACGTAACCCGATAGGCGCCGATATGCTGGGTTATCCCGCCGTGTTCGCGCTCGGCGACTTTAGTTTTACGGATCGCGTCCAATAACGAAGTCTTGCCGTGATCAACATGTCCCATAAAAGTTACCACGGGAGCCCGCGGCTTTAAACAAGCCGGATCATCCGCCTGATCATGCACGCGCAAAGCCAACTCTTCGGCGCCGGGGGCTTTAATGATCGCAAACCCGAACTTCTCGCATACTAACCGAGTGGCATTCTCATCCAACGCCTGATTAATCCCGATCATAATTCGATTATCCATCAATAACTTGATCAGCGCAGAAGGCTTTTGCGCCAATCTTACCGCTAAATCCTTCAAAGTAATCGGCAGTTCAAGTTCGATTTCTTTGAGCGCCGGCGTACTCGGCGGAACTGCGGCCGGCTTAGGCTCTTCTTTTTTAACCGCGCTAACCGGCTCTTGAGGTAATGGCGGAGGCGCAAATTTTTTTGTCTCAACCGGCTTAGGGATAACCGGGGCGTTTACGGGCTGGGCCGGCGCAACGCCTGTCGATGCTGTCGGCGGCGGAATAACGACGTTCTTAACGACGTCCTCAGCCGCGCGCTTAACTTGCGGCCGATCGACCTTAGGGGCTTTTTCTTTCTTCGGCCTCACCGCCTTAGCCGCCTTGGAAACGCTAATGCCGGGTTTTAGGATTTCTTTAGTTACAGCTGCTTTACGCGCTGCGGTTTTTTTCTTGGGCTTTTCAACTTTCGGCTTGAGCGTACTGCTGCGCTTCTTCTCTGCTGGTTTCTTCAGTAGTTCTTTCTTAGTTTTTATCATACTTATTTCCCGATTATTTTTTTCGCCTGCGTTAATAATTTCCCGGCTTTGACCTTGCCGATACCTTTTATAGCTACTAAGTCCTCGGGGCTGGCCTTGGCAACAGCCTCAACCGTGGGATACCCCGCTTCTCTAAGCCCGGCGATAATCTTTTCGCCTACACCTGATAATTCCTCAAGAGAGACACCCCCTTGCTCCGCCTGCCCCTCGACAGCTTTTTCCTCAACCTTAACATCAGAGGCTTGAGACTTAGGCTGCAAGGCTTCTTGAGCGATCATCAACTTCGTGCGAATATCCAAATCCCAGCCAACTAAACGGGAGGCCAAGCGCACATTTTGACCGTGCTTTCCGATAGCCAGAGATAATTGGTCGTCATCTACGATTACTTCCGCTTTCAGCTGTTCTTTATTCAGCTTGATCTCGGCGATTTGCGCCGGAGACAACGCCCCCTTAATATATTCCCGGATATCCTCATTATAACGCACAATATCGATTTTTTCACCTTGCAATTCAGTAACGATATTGCG
Organism: Candidatus Omnitrophota bacterium; assembly: GCA_041308885.1. Taxonomy (GTDB): domain Bacteria; phylum Omnitrophota; class Gorgyraeia; order Gygaellales; family Profunditerraquicolaceae; genus JBFZAQ01. The sequence continues at coordinate 15,150 of JBFZAQ010000096.1, forward strand.
CACCCGATTCCCTCGCATACCCACGCAAGCGCCTACCGAATCTACCTTATCGTTCTTCGACCACACGGCAATCTTGGTCCGCTCCCCGGCCTCTCTGGCAATGGCTTTGACCTCGACAATCCCTTCGTATATCTCGGGGACTTCCAGTTCAAACAGCTTCTTGACTAACTGGGGATGGGCCCGAGACAACAAAATATGCGGCCCTTTAGCCTCCTTTTTGACCTCCACAACATACGCGCGGATGCGCTGCCCTTGTTTATACTCTTCTTTCGGCGATTGATCGCGCTTGAAGATTACACCCTCAGCTTTACCCAAAAGATCTACTACCAGATTACCCTTTTCAAAACGGTACACGGTGCCGCTGACGATCTCCCCGACTCTACCCTGAAATTCGGCGAAGACTACGTCCTTTTCGGCTTCGCGAATCTTCTGAATAATCACTTGACGGGCAGTGGAAGCGGCGATCCGGCCAAAATCTATGGAGGTTATCTCTTCTTTATTGCGATAGGCCCGGATTTTACCATTAGACCTGTCAATGGTCACGCTCAACTCTTCTTCAGGCTTACTATCGATGACTTTCCGCGCGGCGCTTAAAAGAGCGGTCTCCACCGCCTCGAAAAGCACCTCTTTTTTAATCCCTTTTTCCCGCTCAATTTGTTCCAAAATTGCGATTAATTCACCGCTCATTTTTACTCACCTCATGATTCTTAAGAATCCGCAAATTCACCGCTGCACTCAATTCCGGCAGCCACCGGCTGACGGTCAACCGCGTGCCTTGGTGACCTTGTGACCCTGGGTTTATTTTATCCGATTACCTGTTTGGCCTTAATAATATTACTAAAAGCAAAAACTGTATTTTGTCCCTGGATCAAAACAACAACTTGGTTATCGTCTGCCCCGACAATTATCCCCTGCCACTCGATCTTGCCGTTAACCGGATCACGCAAGAACAAATTGACCGCTTGATTCAAGCAGCGGTTAAAATCATTCCTGTTCTTAAGCGGCCTATCCAAGCCGGGCGAAGATACTTCTAAAATATAGCGCTGCTCGATAAGGTTCTTCTCGTCCAGCATAACGCCTAATTCCCGATTTATGCGCGAACATTCATCCAAAAAGATGCCTCCTTCGGGCCGATCCACCAAGATACGCGCTACCAAGTCCCGGCCTTCATGGCGATAGATGAGATCAACCAGCTGAAGATTTTGCCGGACTAAATACTGCTCGACAATTGACTGCAATTCAGCGCGCAGGCTATCCCTGTCCATCGCCGATCTCCTTAATCCGCGCCAAGGCCTCGCAATCTTTAATCATTATCTTCTCTTGAGTGCGGCGGACTTTGACTTCCAGACAACCGCTGCGCAAAAACTCTTTACCGATAATGATCTGTAGAGGCATGCCTAGTAAATCAGCATCCTTGAATTTAACCCCGGCTCGCTCGTCCCGGTCATCATAAAGAACGGACATCCCGGCCCTGCTGAGCTCATCATGCAAAATTTGCGCCTTAGTCCTGATCTTTTCATCGGTAGTATCCAAAGCCATGATTAATGCCCGGTAAGGGCTGACCTGCCGGGGCCAAATAATTCCGTTGGCATCATAATTCTGCTCGATGATCGCGGCGATTAAACGGGAGACCCCGATACCGTAGCACCCCATGATTATCGGGGCCAGGACCCCGCGGTCATCGAGGAACTGGGCTCCCAATGCCGCCGAATACTTCGTCCCTAGTTGAAAGATATGGCCGATCTCGATGGTATTAGTCGGGACCAAAGCCTCTTTGCACTTAGCGCATTCACGGATAGCGTCATCTTTAGCGGTAATGCTCTGTTTACACTTAGGACAAACTAAGACCAAATCTTCGCCGCTGGCTGCCGGCACCATAAACTCATGAGATACGCTGCCGCCCATAACCCCGGAATCCGCCTCTACCGTGAGAATAGACAAACCACACCGTTCAAAGATTTTCCGGTAAGCCTCATATATAGCGCCATAATTTTTCTCTAAACCGGCCTGGTCTTTATCAAAACTATAGGCATCCTTCATAATGAACTCGCAAGCCCGCACCACCCCGAAACGAGGTCGGATCTCATCGCGAAATTTGGTTTGGATTTGATACAATACCAGCGGCAGTTGCCGATAGGATGAAATATTATGCTTGACTAAATCAGTGATAATTTCCTCGTGAGTCGGACCCAAACAGATATTACGCCCCCGGCGATCGGTAAAGCGGATCATCACCTCTCCGATAGTCTTATCCCGGCCGGTCTTTTGCCATAATTCCAGCGGCTGCAAGGCCGGCAGTAGTAATTCTGCGGCTCCCGCGGCGTTCATCTCCTGGCGTATTATCCCCTGGATATTCATCAGCACCTTTAAGCCCAACGGCAAATAAGTATACGCCCCGGCCATAAGCATGCGCACGAGGCCGGCGCGCACCATTAAAGCGTGGCTTAACGATTCCGCTTCCTGCGGGGTTTCTTTGAGTGTCGGGATAAAAGTATGGGACCAATACATAAGTGTGTAAGTGTAAAGTGTAAAGTTTAGAATTAAGATTCGTGTCTAAAGATGTCCTCGTTGAAAATAATACCCAACTTCTTAAATTTGGCTAGACACAGCGGTTTAATACCGGTAGACTTCCAAACTCCCAAGACTTTGCCGGTAGCGGAATCAACTCCTTCCACATCGTAAAAAAATATGTCTTCGACCATAGCCTGGCCGTCCTGCAGGCCGTTAATCTGGGCAATATGTGTGATTTTACGCGTCCCATCCGACATCTGCCGCTGTTGGACGATCAAATTAACGCTGGCGGCGATCTGCCGATGCAGCGCTTCCAGGCCTAAAGGAATACCGCTGGTCAAAACCATGGTTTCTAAACGATAAATTACATCGCGCGGAGAATCCGCGTGGATAACTGCCAGAGATCCGCTATGGCCGGAACACATCGCCTGCAACATATCCAGCGCTTCTGCCCCGCGGATTTCTCCTAGAATTATTCTATCCGGCCTCATGCGCAACGTATTTTTAAACAAATCCCGGATATTAATTTCACCTTTGCCTTCGATATTAGCCTGGCGGCCCTCTAGGCGCACCACATGTTCCTGATTTAAACGCAACTCCGCGGTATCTTCAATGGTTATAATACGCTCGTTATCCGGGATATACGCCGACAAAACATTAAGCGTAGTCGTCTTACCCGCGCCGGTCGCGCCGGAAAAAATAATATTCAGATGCGCCTTAATCGCTGCCACCAAAAAATCTGCCATCCGCGCATCCAGCGAACCAAGAGCAACCAAATCTTCTGCCGATTTAATGGCTTTTAAGAATTTCCTTATAGTGACTACCGTACCATCCAGGGCCACCGGAGATAAAATAATATTAACCCGTGATCCGTCTTTAAGGGAAACGTCGGTATAAGGACTTAATTCATCGACCCGACGCCTAGTCGGCGAAAGTATTTTATAAATCAACGACATCAACTGTTGCTCGCTATCAAAGGTTATTGCGACGCGCTCGGTCTTCCCGCCCCTCTCCACATAAACATTCTTAGGGCCATTAATCATTATTTCGGTAACCTGAGCATCTTGAAGGAGATTCTCGATCGGGCCAAATCCCACAAATTCATCCACTAACTCACGGATAATTTTCTCTTTATCTTCATCGCTGGCTGCCGTCTTCTCGCGCACAATGATATCCTGCAACAGATAAGCGATAGTCTGACGTAGATCATTCTGATCCAATGTTTCCTGGGAAAAAAGCGCGCGATATTCCGCAATAAGGCGGCGCCGGATTTTATCCTTAAAGGTTTTTATCATTGCAATTCTTTTTTAAGCTCCGCGATCAACGCCTCGACGCACCGAGAATCGGCAACCTTGCGCACAGGCTTACCGTGTTTAAATAAAAGGCCTTCCCCTTTACCGAAAGCAATACCGATATCCGCCTCTTTAGCCTCACCCGGGCCGTTAACCACGCACCCCATAACCGCTACTTTCAACGGCTTACGCTGCAGGGAAAAAGGGAAATTCCGCGTTAACGCCTGATCAAGCTGCTTGACTATCCGCACTAAATCTACTTCACACCTTCCGCACGTCGGACAACTGATAATCTGCGGGCCGAATTGCCGCACACCAGCCGCTTCCAGAATAGCCCGCGCAGCCCTAATTTCTTCCTTAGGTTTATCAGTAAGGGATACGCGTATTGTATCACCAATTCCGTCAATGAGCAAACTTCCAATAGCCGCGCTGGAAGCAATGGCGCCCTGAAACGAGAGGCCGGTTGCGGTAACCCCCAGATGCAAGGGATAATCGGATACCCTGGCTATCTGGCGATAGGCCATAACCGTATCTCTAGTATTGGAGGCCTTAAGCGATATCACAATGTCGCTAAATTTATTCTTCTCCAGCGCCCGCACATACTTTAAAGCGCTTTCCACCATTTGTTGAGCCTGAGGCTTGCGGCTGTTGCCCCCCGGCATTCCTCGCCCGGATAACGATCCGGAATTCACCCCTACCCTTATAGGTATTCCGGCCTTACGGGAAGCCGCGGCAACATCCCTTATTTGCTCAGATTTATAAATATTCCCCGGGTTTAACCGAATCTTATCTACCCCGCTGTCTATGGCCGCCAATGCCAAACGCCAATCAAAATGGATATCAGCCACGAGAGGAACACCGATATTTTGTTTAATCCGCTTAAGCGCTGCCGCATCCCGGGTATCCTTGACGGCCACGCGCACAATCTCACAGCCGGCCTGCTCCAACTCCTTAATCTGACGTACCACCGCCTCCACATCCGAGGTTTTGACTTTAGCCATGGACTGGATGGCGACCGGATTATTCCCTCCGATTTTGACCTTGCCGATCCTAATAACCTTGGTTTTATGGCGGCTTATCGACATAGAATATAAAATCCCAATGGCCAAATCCCAAACTCCAATGAATGTCCAATGAATCAATTACCAACGCGCTATTGGAAATTGGTTATTGGTAATTCATTGGGGCTTGGTAATTGGAATTTGGTCATTTAAATAGTTTCGCTATCTTATCCCCAAAGAACCTTACCACATCATTATACGTCACTACAACCGCCAGCATTATCATTATCGTCATGCCTACGCGGGACACATAAGCTTCGGCTCTCTGGCTTAAGCGCTTCCCGGTGACTTTCTCTATCCCCAGCAATACCAGATGCCCGCCGTCCAATATCGGGAGCGGCAAAACATTAAACAAGGCCAAGCTGACACTCAACACCGCGATAAGATGCACCACCGCGATAAAACCCATATGCGCGGCTTCCGAGGTAATATAAAAAATGCCTAACGGGCCGGTAACCGACTCTCTAACCGACATCTTACCCGTGATCATACGCCAGAGGGCTTTATAAGTCAGCACGGTTAAGTCTAAGGTTTTTTTAGCAGCCAATATACCGGACTGAACAAAGCTATGTTTAACCGTAATCAGCTCCTCATGCGGCGTTATGCCTAGTAAACCAACGCTCCTTTTTTGTCCCAGCACATCAGCAAAGTCTTTGGCTTTAATTGCGGTCCTGATGCTTAATTCCCGGCTCCCGCGAACTATCCGTAACTCTGCCGTTGTCGGGGCCTGCTTAGCTTGAATGGTCTCCTGTAACTCATCCCAATTATGCACCCGCTTTCCATCCACGGACATAATCGTATCCCCGGCCTGCAAGCCCGCTTCCTGAGCTCCGTACCCCTCAATTACACTGCCGACCTTTGACGTAAGCGTGGGGTAACCAACAAGAAAAATAAACCAAAAGAATACAAAACCCAGCGCGTAATTCAATAACGGCCCGCAGATAATCACTTTGGCCCGCGCTCCCGGTGATTTAGCTAAATATTCATCCGAGGCTCCTTTACTCTCCTCAATTGTATCCCCGGCTAATTTAACGTATCCGCCAAGAGGAATAGCGCTGATACTATATTCGGTCTGGCCGCGCTTTTTCTTGGCTAATATCGGGCCAAAACCAAGCGAGAATTTTTCCACCCGGATACCGACTCGCCGGGCCATATAATAGTGGCCGAATTCATGAACGATGATTAGAACACCTAATACTAATAAGAAAATAAAAAGTGATAGCATATTATTCTCCGTCGCCGTAAGTTAACTGTCCAATGACCAAATCCCAATTGGAAATTGGTTATTGGGATTTCATTGGGATTTGGTCATTTATCAATAATCTCTCTTGCCCGCTCCCTGGCCCAGGAATCCACAACCATAATCTTTCTCACATTCAAAACGCGCTCCGGTTTATGCCCCCGCATGACTTTTTCTACCACAGCCGGTATGCGCATAAATGCCAGCTTGCCGGCCAAGAACTCTTGCACGCATACATCGTTGGCGCCGTTCAGGACCGCCGGCAGACTACCTCCGATATTAATCGCCTCGTAAGCTAAACCCAAACAAGGAAATTTAGCCATATCCGGCTTATCAAAGGTTAAAGCCCCCAACTTGGAAAAATCCACTTGCGCAACATTAGTAGGCAGGCGCCTGGGGAAACTAAGGGCGTATTGAATCGGTACGCGCATATCCGTGGCCGAAAGCTGGGCTAAAATCACCCCGTCAACAAACTCGACCATAGAATGAATAATTGCTTCCGGATGAATGACCACGCTGATCACCGACGGCCTAACGGCGAATAAATGCACGGCCTCGATCACCTCGAGGCCTTTATTCATAAGAGTCGCCGAATCTACGGTGATTTTCCGGCCCATCCGCCAGCGCGGGTGTGCCAAGACGTCCTGCGATGTTATCTTACTAAAACGCGACCTGGGCACAGAATGCAGCGGGCCACCGGACGCCGTAAGAAAAATCTTCTTTAAGGCGCCTCCGGAGCCATTGGCCTTAAGACATTGCCAGATCGCCGATTGTTCGCTGTCGATGGGGATAATCCCGACTTTCTTGGCAGCGCAGCGGCGCATAATAATGTCCCCGGCCATGACCAGCGCTTCCTTGTTCGCCAACAATACCTGCTTACCGGCGTCAATCGCCGCCAATAAAGGCGCTAACGCTGCGGATCCGCTTATAGCCACAAGCACACAATCCACATCGGGCCGCCGCGCGATCTCCTCCAACCCGGGCTCTCCGGCCACCACCTTAAGCCGCCGCCCTGCCGGCAACACCCCTACCGATTCTCCGACGCAGATGACCCGCGCCGAAAATTCCCGGGCCTGGCGCAATAAAACCTCGGTCCGCAAATTCGCGCTCAGCGCGGTTACCGAAAATTCCCTCGGGAAACGCCTGATAACATCTAAGGCATTCTGGCCTATTGATCCGGTGGAACCAAGAAGCGCTATGCGTTTCATTCTACCTAACTATAACGCTAAGATAAAAATAATAAACCGGAGCGGTGAATAATATGCTGTCGATGAGGTCAAGGATCCCGCCCATTCCCGGTACAAGATTACCGGAATCTTTCACCTGACAATCCCTCTTCATCAACGACTCCGACAAATCACCCAACTGGCCTAATATTCCGCCGGTTAGCCCGATCGCCGCCAGATGCAAAAAAGAAAAATGGACCAACGGTTTAACCGCCAAGGCGGCCACAACGCTAAAGATGAGCCCGCCGACAGCGCCCTCGACTGATTTCTTAGGGCTGATCCGCGGCATAAGCGGGCGTTTACCGAAGCGGCTGCCGATCAAATACGCCCCGATATCCCCCATTTTGGTAATCAGGAGTATGCCGGCCAGGAGAAACACGCCGTTAGGCAGATTGCGAATCTTAATTACAAAACTAAAAAACCAGGAAACATAAAGTATGCCAAAGAGGGTTGTCGAAATACCGACGATAACTCCCTGATTCTCCCGCCGGCGAAACTGCATAATGATCAAAACCAAAAGGGTCAAGACCATAAAAAATAATTCCCAGGTCTTCGTCGGCTCGAAACGAAAAAGAATTGAGGCCGGGATCACCACCCCGATAGCGATACCGACATATTTATAGATCCGGATCTCTTTCTTCTCCAGCATAGTAAAGAACTCATACAGCCCGCCGATAACAAAGAACAAGACTGCCGCGGCAAACACCCAATCAAAGAATAAAGCGCAGATAATCCCGGTAATAATAATAATCGAGCTGCTAATCCGCTGTTTCAGCATGGTCGCTTATTTGGCCGTACCTGCGCTCGCGCGCCTGGTAGGCTTTAATAGCCTGGGCCAAGTCTTCGGTTTTGAATTCCGGCCAGTATTTTTTCAGAAAGTAGAATTCCGCGTAGGAAAGCTGCCAAAGCAGATAATTGCTTAAACGTTGCTCGCCGCTGGTGCGGATGAGGATATCCGGGTCGGGCAAACCCCGCGTATATAAATACCGGCTCATGCTTTGCTCATCCAGCGAGTTAAGCTGCGCGCGGTTAGCTTGCACATCCCGGGCAAAATCTTTAGCTGCGTCGATAATCTCCTGGCGGCCGCCATAATTAATCGCTAGCACCAAGGTTAAACCGGTATTGGCCGCGGTTTTAGCTTGGGCCGCCTGCATTTTCGTTACTAAACGCTTAGGAATCGGGTCATCCCTGCCGATGATTAACAACCGAATATTACTTTCGTGCAATTGCCTTACTTCATAGTCCAGGAAATGATCCAGCGCCTTCATCAGCATCGCTATTTCTGTGCGCGGACGCTGCCAATTCTCATGCGAAAAGGCAAAAAGAGTAAGAACCTTAACTCCCATTTGTCCGGCAGCCCGGACAATTTCCCTGACCCGCTGAATACCTTCTCTGTGGCCAACCGCCCGGGGCAAATGGCGCTCCTTGGCCCAGCGGCCGTTGCCGTCCATGATGATGGCGATGTGCTGAGGAATATCTCGAGTAAAATTCATGTTAGGTTATAGGTTTTAGGTTGTGGGTTTTAGGTGCTGGCTAAAACCTAACACCTAACACCTAAAACCTACTACTGATGCACCCGGTAATCTATCTCCGGAAAAATATTATCTTTATATTCAACCTCGGACAACCATTCTTCATCGATATTATTAGACTGAATCTCTTCGTAGAGGCGGTTAAAACTAAGGAGATGATCCTTGGTGCGCTTGACTGCGTAGCTAACGTGCGTGCCGGTTCCCATGATGAATGCCCAATCTGAACTCTGCGCTAATAACAATTCCCGCAAAGCCTGATTAAGGGCCCGACGCACTATGCCATTAGAAGACTGGTGCTTCTTGGTTAATTCGGTCATTCTATCGGAGGCCGCGTGGAGATGGCGATATACCCAATCATTGGATGCCTGAAGCCACATCTCGCTATAGCCCTTCCACCCCCAACTGGACATCGAAGGAGCAACCACCTGGTTGCGCGGGTTTTGCTCTAAATATTCCGACGGAGTAATCAGACGGATGACCTTCTGGTCATAATGGATCTTGCGAATCAAAAAATCCAGCCACATAACCCCCTCATACCACCAATGTCCATATAACTCGGTATCGTAGGGCGAAACAATAATCGGCTTCTTCTTCATAAATTCATGCAGATATTCTACCTGAAGCTGGCGGTTAAAGAGAAAATTTCCGGCGTGCTGCGCGGCTTTTTCCCGGGCCAGATTCGGGTCATATGCCTGCTTATTCTCATCTCCCGAAATACGATAATATTTTATCCCCGTATTAATCCGTATTCCGTCGGGGTGAATATAAGGCTTAATATATTCAAAATCCAGGTCAAAACCGATATCCCGGTAAAATTCCCGATAACAATAGTCTCCGGGATATCCTTCTACCGAAGACCAGACTTGTTTGGAAGATTCCAGATCCCGGCTAAAACAGGCCACCCCGGACTTGCAATACGCCGGCGCGAATACCCCGTATTTCGGCCTGGGAGTTCCGTGGAGCAGGCCGTGGGAATCGGTAAGAAAATATTTTATCCCGGCCTCCTTAATTATTTCATCGTCTCCCGGATTATACCCGCATTCCGGAAGCCAAATACCCCGCGCCTTGCGGCCGAAGGTTTTTTCGTAGTGGCCGGCCGCTACCTGCACCTGCGCTCTCACCGACGGCTTAATCGCGCCCATCAAAGGAAAATAGCCATGGGTAGCCCCGCAAGTGATAATCTCCAGCTTGCCCTCATCCTGAAAATACCGGAAGGCCCGGGTCAAATCCCGATGATACCGCTCAAAGGTATTGCGGACATCATAAAATTTAACCAGGTACATGTTCGCCAAATTATGGAATTCCGGCTGCCAGCGGGTACGCTCGACCTCTTTATGACCAAGCTCAATCAATTTATTAATATGTTTTAAGTAACGCTCCTGCAAAAGCGGATCCTGCAACATCGAAATCAAAGTAGGAGTCAAAGACATAGTTATGCGAAAATCGACCTTATCGCGCACAAGCCCGTCAAAAACATGAATCAAGGGTACGTAAGTTTCGGTAATCGCTTCATACAACCAATCTTCCTCGAGGAAATCGTCGCATTCGGGATGCCGGACATACGGCAGATGACTATGAAGCACTAAGCACAAATATCCCCTGTACATATTTTTGTCTCCCTTATCGGTTATGATGCCAAGTTTTAGTTACCGGGTTTCTCTGGTAACGATAGGAGTAACGGTGATTTCATCAACCTCGTCAGCCGATACCCCCTTGACAGGTATGACCTGTTTGCCGTCGGGAAGCGCAAAACGCAGGCTAAATGTTCCGTCGGGACGCAAACGGATAGGCCGGCCCTGCACCGTAACTTTGGCGTCAGGCTCGGTAGCGCCGTAAACAATCAATTCAGTATTGACGATAAGCCAAAATTTCCGGTCTTTAGGAAAACGCTTCTTAGTCGGGCTCCCGACGGAAGTGATACCCGGAGAGGCCAGGACTCCCGAGAAAAGCTCCCTCTTCATCCGCTCCTGCCAGGCCTTGCCCACCGGCGAGCTCTTGCCGAATCCGAATCCCATCCCATAGAGGCGGGCAAACATCTCCTCGGGTATCATCCACTCCTCATCGGTAATCCAAGACGGGCCGTCAATCGGAGTAGTCACGGTATTAGACCGCACGATAGTAATAAATCTTCCGTCAGATAAAAGGAGCCCGAAATCCACACACCAGGATCTGCCCGGGCCTCCGGTATCGATATACCAATTAAGCGAATCATGATGCACGAACACATCAAAGAACCGATTAGCGTTGGAGCCGTTAAAAATAATATTGCTTACGTCGTATACGCGTAAGACCCGCCTGGCGCTGTGCAAGTGTTCACCGAGATCATTGCGCAGCTTATCATAGGTCTCTCGAGTAACTTCCCAAAAAGTGTACAGCCACCAAGGATCACGCGCGATAAGCACGATGCCGTCTTTGCCGTACGCGTTACTTAACTCCTGGGGCATTTGCCGCCTCGCCTTCACCGGAGCCGAAGTATAATACTTCATGTTCTCAATCGCCAGCTCCTGCGCCCCAAACACAGGCGCAGGCGCAGCCGCCGGAACTCCGGCCTTCGGTAACCGAGCTGCCTTAACCCTGGTCTTTAACAGCCTAACCGGCTTTCTGGCAACGCTTTGCTTTTTCGCCCGAATAATACTTTTGACCCTATTCTTAATATTCCGTATGGCAGCCATACGCCCCCTCCTCCTCAACGATACAGTTCTAATACAACGCAGGATAAAAAAAGGGGATATAATCCCCTGGCCTTCATTTTAGCCTTGTCCTCCTACTTCGTAATAACGCTATCAGCCGGTTTAACCGCTAACGCTTCCTTCAAATCTGCCTCGAGTTTCTCAATACGCTTACTCAGCTTCTCAATCTCTTCCTTAAGGCTCTGGTTAATCAATTCTTCTTGAGAAAGCGCCTTAGCCGCCTTATCGGTCTGGGTTACTTTTTCTTCCAGGGCGACTGTCAATTTCTTATTCTTTTCTTCCAGTACAGCCTTGTCTCTAACCAGCTTACTGGCCTGCTCTTCAAAGTCCAAGCGTTTCTCCATCTCCTGCCGATGCCTGCCCAGCTGCCGCCGGACCTGACTGCACGAAGTTACGGTAGTCACTAAAAATAAAACGGTTGAAATTGATAAGATCAAGATGAGTCTGGTCTTAGAATCGCCTTCCATCTACCAACCTCCTTAGCAATGAACAACCCGCTACTTTAGATTTTCCCGAGGCTCAGACATCAACTCCTCGTCAACAATCTCCGGGGATGACGGCCGGCCTTTGACTTTTATGACATTGGGGACAATTACGATTTCCACCCGCCGATTCAGCGCACGGCCGTCTGCAGTATCATTTAAGGCTACCGGATGGTACTCGCCATAACCCAACACCGACATGCGCTTAGGCGCAACATTATGATCATCCACTAAATAATGCAAGACGCTTTGGGCCCGAGCGGTAGAAAGCTCCCAGTTTGATTTCCAGGTGGAAAAACGAATCGGCTGGTTATCGGTGTGGCCTTCTATGCCAACATTTAAATCGGGGACATTTTCATTGAGGACTCGGGCAACTTTAGCCAGCGAATCCTTGGCCTCAGGTTTAATCTTAGACTTGCCCGAATCAAATAGAACATCGGAAACAAAGGTAATAACCAGGCCTTTCTCCATCATCTCCAATTTAACCTGTTTATCATCAATTTCCTTAACTAGCCTGTCCTCAAGGAGCTTTTTAGCTTGAGCAAGCTCATCCAACTGCTGCGAAAGTTCCTGTATTTTATCCGCGTCAGAACGCCTACCCCCCTGAAAGATCACGGTGCACCCCGACAAATAAATACCTGCCAATAAAATCACTGCCCAACAGCTCGCTCTACTCGTAAGCATACTTCGCTCCTTCACGCAAGTAAATACCGGTCTATCCGATAAGGCCGGATGTGATAACCGAAACACTTGACCATCCGATAAATTAGAGGGTTAAACACAAGCTTATCCCAAACTATCCGCTAAGTTTAGAGACAAGCAAATCCTTGATTCCATCTGAATGGTAACTATAACACAGCCAATGGGTTTAGTCAAGCGAAATGAAGCTAAGATAACTTACACAAGGATTGTGGCGTCGCGGGAAGAACCCACCGATATCATGGAAATTTTAGTGCGCAGATTATCTTCAATCCAGCTTAAATATGACCGGGCGCGGACAGGCAAATCCGAATATTTCTTGGGCGTTGTCCGCGGAACACCCCATCCCGGAAACTCTTTATAAACCGGTTTGATCTTGGCAAGTACTTCATTATCATAGGGAAATTCCCGTAAAATCGAATTCTTGTATTTATAGCCCGTACAGATGCAAATCTTAGCCAACCCGTCCAATACGTCCAGTTTCATCATGGCCAGTTCCGTAATCCCGTTTAGCCGTACGGCTTGCTGCGCCACAATAGCGTCAAACCAGCCGCAACGGCGGGGCCGGCCGGTTGTTGAACCGAATTCATTGCCTTTTTTGCGTAAAAAATCGGCAGCGGCAATATCCAGCTCACTGGGAAACGGGCCTTCGCCCACTCGCGTAGTGTAGGCCTTAGTAATACCGATAATCTTATCTATTTTTGTGGGAGGCACGCCCGTACCCGTACAGGCCCCTCCGGAAGTAGCGGATGAGGAGGTAACAAAAGGATAGGTCCCGAACTCGATATCGAGAAACGTCCCTTGCGCGCCTTCAAAAAGAATATTTTTTTTAGCCGTAATCGCCCCGGCTAACAAACGGGCAGTATCGCAGACATAAGGCTGAAGCGCTTTACCATAGGCCTTGTAAGCCTGATAGATGTCCTTAAAATTGTATCCCGGATGACCATAAACTTTGCGAAATATGGAATTCTTTTCGTTCAGATTATCCAAAAGCTTCTCCCGCAATACCCGCGGATTAAGCAGGTCGACCACCCGGATGCCGCACCGGCTGATCTTATCGGCATAACACGGCCCGATGCCTCGTCCGGTAGTCCCGATCTTATGCGCCCGTTTCTTTTCCCGCAGTTGATCGAGTATCTTATGATAAGGCATAATCACATGGGCCAAAAAGGAAACCTTAAAACGCCGCTCAAACCGCACTTGCGACCTCTTGAGCCCGGCCAGTTCCTCAAGAAGAACGACCGGGTCAATTACTACGCCGTTGCCTATACAACAGATCTTGCCCGGATGCAGAATGCCCGAAGGGATGAGATGGAATATGTGCTCGCTGCCGTCGACAATCACGGTATGACCGGCATTGTTGCCGCCCTGGTACCGGACGATATAATCCATATTCTCAGCCAGGATATCGATTACCTTGCCCTTACCCTCATCGCCCCATTGGGTGCCGACTATTACGATATTCATATATTCGTTCTGTGTAATGTGTAATGTTTTATGTGTAATGCTGGTGTAATGGACAATTGTGTAATGGAAAGATAAGAAATATTATTTGCTTTTACATTACACATATTTTGCATTCCACCCACATTACACTTTACACATAGCACATTACACATTTTTTATGGGTTCATCGTAAAAATCTTCTCCGCCACATCCGGATAGGTAGCGATAAAACGCAGTTCTTCATCGACTAAAGGCTTCTGATTATGCACATTGGCATAACGCACTAATTCCAGAATTCGGGCAGCCTCTTCGTCGTCTTTAAAAGGGACTTCCAGCTTTTCGTAGACATTGCGAAAACCCTTGATCCCGGAATATTCTCCCGCCGTGATCTTGCGGCCGGTCTCGATTATTTCCGGCTCGCCTCTTCCCAATTCTTCATAGTCATACAGCTCGTAATTACGCCTGTCTTTCAGCGCTCCGTCGGCATGGATGCCGGATTCATGGGCGAAAGCGTTGGAGCCGATACCGGGTTGATTAATCGGTATGGGAACACCGAAAGCATACGAAGCATACTTGCACAACTTCCAGGAAGCCTTTAATTTGATCCGCTCGTCCAGATAATAATCCTGCATATTGCTGGCGTACTTAATAGCCAGAATCACCGAAACTAAATCGGCGTTTCCGGCCCGCTCGCCCATGCCGTTGACACAAGTGTTAATATAGGCATCAAACCCGGCGTCATTGGCGGCCTTGGCTCCGGCAATCGAATTAGCCACCACCATGCCTAGATCATTATGGCAATGCACCTCGATAGGCAGGCCAACCTCTTCAGCGAGCATCTTAATCCGCTCATAAATACTGAACGGCGAATCGCAACCCAGCGTATCGCAATAACGAAAACGGTGGGCGCCGGCTTTTTTTGCCTGCCGGGCGAACTCGATCAAATACTCCATGCGCGTGCGCGAAGCATCCTCGGCATTTACGCCGATTGACTGGGCCCCGGATTTAAGCGCTTCATGCACCCCTTCAGTCATCTCTTTAATCACCGAATCATGATCCAGTTTGCCTTTAAACTTATGCATAATCATCTGGTCTGAAGTTGACATTGACATATTCAGATGCTCCAACCCCGGAACGAACCTAAAGGCGTTCTTGACATCTTCTTTGGTCGCCCGGATCCATCCGCCAAGGCGCATAGGTGAAATAGCCTTAACTTTGGCTAACTCCAGATTGGCATTTAAATAATTAGTTTCGTGGCGGGTAACCGGAAACCCGAACTCCGACTGATATATGCCCATTTCATTGAGCAGCACATTCAGCATGGTCTTCTCAAGCTTAGACAGGCAGATGCGCGAAGTTTGCACCCCGTCGCGGTTAGTGACGTCGATTAGATAAATCTTGGGCTTACTCATAAAACACTCCTCTGTATGAATGACCAATGACCAAATCCCAAATCCCAATGAATTACCAATAACCAAATCCCAATTAGACATTGGTCATTGGGGTTTCATTGGGATTTGGTCATTGGGGTTTGGTCATTTCTTAAGTATCTTCTCCAGCTCCTGCTTCGCCGGAGCTCCTTTAGTGGAAAATATCTCTTGGTTATCCACCAAGTAGCTCGGGCCAAACATAATCTCCAGTTCCTTATTCAGGCGGATATTTTCGCGCAATAACTTCTTGCCTTCTTCACCTTGCGCGCAGGACTTGATCTTAAGCGTATCCGCTGCGCCCTTTAGACAATCATCCCACCAGGAAGAGCTTAAGTTGCCGGACCGGCAAACCAGATAATCCCAGAAGGTCTCGGGATAATATTTCTCGATGCACACGCCTTTTAAATATTCTTCTACCTCTACTGATCCCTTGGCCGCGTCAAAACCAGCGTCTTTCTCAACGGCTAAAAAATGTACCTCGGGAGAAAAAGAACGAACGACTTCCAGCGTCTTATTCGCGCCGGCATCGAAGAGGCTTACAAATATATCTAAAGCACCCGCCTTCCTACCGCGTTTGAGAAAGAAAGAAACCCCGCTCACCTGAGGCTTAACCAGATAAACATCCCCTACAAGATCGACCCTATCTTGAAGCATTTCAAAGTTCTTCTGCCGCTCTATGTCTTTATCAAAAACATAGGCCGGCAGACGGCTTAAGCCTAATTTGGCAATCATCTCCTGAGCGCCGGGATCCGGATAATACAAAGTAGACACTGTTAATCCCGGAAATGGCTTCTTTAAGAAATCAACAAATTGCTGCGGGCTGCAAACCTTACACGCCTTAGGGGTAATCACCGTCAAGCCCACTTTAACCGGCTCGCTAAAAACGCAGCTGGCTTTTAACGTTGCGGGATCCTGGCAAGTGCCAACCAGCCCTTCTTGCTTACAATTATCGTCGGAAAAACAGCGCGGCAAAAATTCGACGATCTCCCGGTCATCGGCAATATCCGCAGACAAACGGAGTTGTTCGGCTTGGTGAGAAATAATCTTTCTATCTTGGATATTTAACTTCAGAACTCCGAGCTTTCTCCCCTGCCATGACGGCCACACAATGATCGTCTGCCCGATTTTAGAAACGATTTCTCCTTGCGGATGCGCAATACCGGCGATAAGCAGATCGATCCCCTTGACTTGGTCTAACAGTTTCGCATCTTCGGCATCACTCTGGTGGCTCAAAAGTATAATCAAATCAACTTTCTTGCCCCTAAGCTCAGCTACAGTTTTGGCCGCCGCGGACTTAGGATCAATGATCGGTAACCCACCGGATTTCGGCGCGGCACTAAGCGGGGTAAGGCCGATAATGCCGATTTTTAACCCGGAAACCTCTTTAAGTACATACGGCAAAAAAGGCTTTGCTTGAATATTATAGGAAAGAAAGGGGATCTTGGTCTTGGCCGCGTTATCTAATAGATATTCTTTGCCGAAATTAAACTCATCGTCTCCAACGGCAACCGCATCATAGCCCATGACCTCCATGCCCTTCAACTGCAAATTAGTGCGCTGCATATCCAACTGCACATTCTGGGTATACTGATCCAAAAGGCCGCCGGCAAAGTAACTTCCGGAGTCAACCAGAATAACTCCCGGCGAGCTTTTGCGCAGCTGCTTGATCAGCGTGGCCCGGCGGGCCAATCCCCCGTCGCGCTCAATCGGGCAGTTGCATTGATAAAGCATCGCGTGGGTCTGACCGGTATACAAAATAGTCAGTTCTTCAGCCTGAACATAAGACGCAGGACGCAGGACGCAGGACGCAATAAGAAGGATTAGAAACGCGCAACTTTTTCCTCCTAAGCTTGCGTCTTGCGTCTTGCGTCTTGCGTCTATAATTTTCGCGCTCATGTCCTAATCCCCTTCGCCGTGAGAATATTCTCTAATTTTTTAATCTGCTCCAGCAGCGCTCCCGATACCGGGCTATCCACGTTTAAAACGCTGATCGCCCGTCCGCCGGGCACATCGCGGCCAAAGGTCATTGCCGCGATATTAATATTGTTCCGGCCTAAAAACGTCCCTAAACTGCCGATAAGCCCCGGCTTATCCCAATTCTGGATAAAAATCATATCACCGGCCGGCGATAATTCCAGATAGGAATCATCAATCTTGACAATACGCGGCTGCTTGCTGGAAGAGAGCGTACCGCAGATACGCTTGGTTTCCTTATCGGTAACTAACTCCAGCTGAATAAGGGTGACAAACTCCTCTTCTTTAGATGATTTTGACTCCTGGATCTTAATCCCTCTCTCTTTAGTCAGAGAAACGGCGTTGATAAAATTCACCGTTTCCTTTAAGATCGGCGATAAAATTCCTTTGGCCAGCGCCATCGTCAACGGGCTTAAATCATATTTGATAATGTCGCCGCCGTAGGTTATGCGCATCTCTTGGAATCTGCCCTCCACCAATTGGCTGGCGAACAAACCCATCTTCTCGGCTAATTTTATATACGGATCAAGGACTTTGCAAACTTCGGCTTCCAAACACGGATAATTGGCGGCATTGCGTATACCTTTACCTAAGAGCGCGTCGCGGACAATTTCGGCTACTTCAATAGCTACATTTACCTGCGCCTCTTCGGTTGATGCTCCCAGATGCGGGGTAAGAATAACATTATCCAACTTCAATAACTCGCTCTCCGAAGACAACGGCTCTTTTTCAAAGACATCCAGTGCAGCCGCGGCCACGGTACCGTCTTTAACCGCGTTGATCAAGGCCTGCTCATCAATGATACCACCCCGCGCGCAGTTAATGATCCGGACTCCTTTTTTCATCAAGGCAAATTCTTTAGTAGAAATAATGTGCTTGGTTTCCTCGGTTAGCGGGGTATGCACGGTAATATAATCGGCCCGCGCGAAGATATCTTTCAATTCTCCGACTTCAACACCGAGGCTTTCGGCGACCTGACGGTTAAGAAACGGGTCAAAGGCCAAGACCTTCATCCCGAAAGATAAGGCCCGCTTGGCCACTTCTGAACCGATACGGCCAAATCCGACGATACCGAGGGTCTTAGTATACAATTCCACCCCCATGAATTTCGACCGCTTCCATTCGCCTTTCTTCATCGAGGCGTTGGCCTGCGGAATGGTCCGTGACAAGGCTAAGATCATGCTCAGAGTATGCTCGGCCGTAGATATAGTATTGCCCGCCGGGGTATTCATAACGATAACGCCCTTTTGAGTGGCCGCTTCCAAATCCACATTATCCAGCCCCACCCCGGCCCGGCCGACCACTTTAAGTTTCGCCGCTGCCCCAAGGATATCTTTAGTAACCTTGGTGGCGCTGCGCACAATCAAAGCGTCGTAATCCTTAATAATCTCTTTAAGGCCTTCGGGCTTAAGGTCGGTTTTTACATCAATCTGAAACGCCCCGGCTGACTCCAGAATCGAAATTGCCTCCGGAGCTAATTGATCACTGATAAGTATTTTGTGCATGTTAACTCTCCTTATAGAATAACTGCTCAGCCGTTAAAAACGTTTATCAGCATATCAGATGATCAGTGGATAGATCATCAGGAAATTAGAATATCAGTTTTAAGAGAATACTCCCCATTGACTGTCCTGATATTCCGGTCTACTGATATCCTGCCTACTGATACTCTGATAATCTGATATGCGTATTTAAACTAATCTTTATTTCAAAAACACCGCCTGCGCCGCGCCAACGCCTACGCCCAGTTGGAATTTATAACCCATTTGAGCCAATACTTTCTCCAGGCAGGAGATTCCGATAATGATATCAAACTCGGCGATATAGCCCATGTGGGCGATACGGAAAATTTTCCCCTTCATCTCATCTTGCCCGCCGGCAATAGTTACGCCATAGGTATCCCGCATGACCTTAACCAGCTTCTCGCCGTCGACACCCGTAGGCACCTTGACCGCAGTCACCACATCCGAACCGGCGTCAGGCGCAAACAACTCCAATCCCAGCGCTTTCATCGCCGCGCGGGTCGCATCCGCCATTTTATGGTGGCGGCTGAATACGGCTTCCAGGCCATCCTGCTTCATTATATCCAAAGCTTCATTTAAGGCAATAACCAAAGATATCGCCGGAGTAAACGGAGTATCGGTTTTATCCGCGGCTTTCTTGGCTTTGCGTAAATCGAAATAATAACGCGGGCTCTTGGCAACTTCTATTAATCTCCAGGCTTTAGCACTTAGCGAAATAAATCCCAGGCCCGGCGGCAGCATCAAGCCTTTTTGCGACCCCGACACAACGCAATCGCAACTCCAGGCATCGGTTTTTAAATCAATGGCGCCTAAGCCGCTGATAGCATCAACTACCAAAACAGCGGCGGTACTCTTAACGACTTTACCCAGGGCCTCAATATCATTAACCACGCCAGTCGAGGTTTCGCAAAGCGTGGTAAATACCGCTTTGATCTTAGGATTGGCTTTCAGGCGCTGCTCAATTTCCTGAGGTAAAACTGCCTGTCCCCAAACCACGTCCACAACCTCAGTAGCGATGCCGTAGCTTTTACAGATTTCCGTCCAGCGCTCGCCAAATTTACCGCCCTGGATACACAAAGCGGTATCGCCGGCAGATAACAAATTAGCTACCGCCGCTTCCATAGCCCCGGTTCCTGAAGACGTCAGGATAAAAACATCGCCCGCGGTCTGAAAAATTGATTTTAACCCTGCAACTGCTTTCTTTAACTCTTCCTGGAACTGCGGTGTACGATGATGGATAATCGGCCGGGCCATCGCCTCGCAGACTTGCGGGGGCAGCGGAGTCGGCCCTGGGGTCAATAGATAATTCTTACGCATGAGTTCCTCCAATTATCGTCTTGTCTATGGTCTATGGTCGATAGTCTATAGTCCAAATCTTTTACCATTGACCATTGACTATAGACTATAGACTATAGACCAGTCTATTTTTTCTTCCCAATAATAACCTCATCAATAATTCCATACTCTTTCGCTTCCTGGCCGGACATGAAGTAATCGCGGTCGGTGTCTTTCTGCACTTTTTCCAACGTTTGGCCGGTATGGTTAGCCAAAATCTGATTTAACCTGTCCCGCAGGCTCAAAATTTCCTTGGCATGGCGCGAGATATCCTCGGCCGCACCCTGAACACCGCCCCAGGGCTGATGGATCATTACCCGCGAATTCGGTAAAGTGAAACGCTTGCCCTTAGTACCCGCGGCTAATAATAAAGCCCCCATGCTGGCTGCTTGCCCGACGCAATAGGTGGCCACATCCGGCTTGACAAACTGGATCGTATCATAAATCGCCAGCCCCGCGGTAACCGACCCACCAGGTGAATTAACATATATGCTGATATCCTTGTTCACATCTTCCATCTGCAAGAATAACATCTGGGCGATGACCAGATTCGCCACGTAGTCATCGATCGGGGTACCGATAAATACTATCCGGTCCTTAAGCAGGCGCGAATAAATATCATAGGCCCGCTCATATCCGCGGCTGGTCTGTTCGATAACCATAGGCACTAGGGTCTGATTCATGATAGCCATATACACCTCCGTATTAAATTTCCAATTACCAATGACCAAATCCCAATGAATACCCAATTGCCAAATCCCAATTGGGTATTGGTTATTGGTAATTCATTGGAATTTGGGGCTTGGTCATTGGTATTTTTGCTTATACTACGCTCCAATCCGCTTCCCTCAACAACAGCTCGATCACTCTCTGGGTCATATGGTCATCCAGAGGAATTTGCTCTTTCTTGGCAATTTCGGCTAAGACCAGATAAGTTTTAACCTGCCGGCGCGCCTGAGGCTCCAATTCTTTAACGATATCTTTTTCCTTGCTGTCGATTTCTTCGCGGGGCATCCCCTTCATCGCTAAATCAACTTTCGCGCGCCTGAGTTGATCATCCAGTTGACGCTGCACAAACGCCTGCGGCAATTTAATCTCCAGGTCTTCGGTCACGGCTGTAATAACTTCATGCTCGATCCTCTGGCGCTGCAGATTATCCTTTTGCAGCATGAGTTGGCGCTTAACCGATTCCTGGAGTTCCTTTAAATTCGGATATCCGACGCTCTTAGCCAAAGCATCGTCGATGTTTTCAACTTTACGCATCTCTTTAAAGCTATCGATTGAGCGCTTGACTTCATCATCGGTAACCTCAATCTGCTTAAATCCGACCTTGAGGCCTTTATAATTCTTTAACTTTATCTGCGGACTGACTTCCACCGTAGCCTTAAAAGACAAATTTGACCGGTCAAGCTTAACCTCGCTTATGCTCGGCAACTCGATAACCTCCAACTGCTCAGCTTTGACCACTGCATCGTAAATCTCCGGAATAAGCTCCTTTAAGACTTGCTCGGTAGCAGCTGCGGAGAAATTCTTTTCAATAATATCCCGCGGGGCTGCCCCCGGCCGAAAACCCGGGACCTTGGCGTTTTTGGCTATCTCTTTAAAGACCGTTTCGAACTTATTCTTGACTACATCGCCTTCAGCCTGAATATCGATTTCCCTTTTCGTAGCATCTATTTTTTTGACTTCAACCTTTTTCATTTATATCTCACCCTTCTCCATTTAACCATTTAACCAATCACCATTTAACCATCTACATCCTAAATTTCTCACCCAAATAAATCTGGCGGGCCTTGGGGTTATCGATCAAATCCTGCGCCGATCCGGAAATAAGAATAGAACCTTGCGCGATCAAATAGGCCCTATCAGTTATCGAAAGGGTCTCCCGGACATTGTGATCAGTCAAAAGGATCCCTAAACCCTTGGCCTTTAGTTCTTTAATAATCTCCTGCGCCTCGTTGACCACGATCGGATCAATTCCCGAAAACGGCTCATCCAGTAATATGAACGAGGGATTCGTGACTAAGGCCCGAGTTATTTCTAACCGTCTCCTTTCTCCTCCCGATAAAGTATAGGCCTTACTCTTGGCCAGATGGCTGATATTCAATTCTTTAAGCAGTTCGACTAAGCGCTGCCGGCGCGCGGCCCGGCTGATCGGTAGAGTCTCCAATATTGCCAGGATATTTTCTTCCACGGTCAACTTCCTGAAGATCGAGGACTCCTGAGCCAAATAACCGATGCCATAACGGGCCCGCTGGTGAATCGCCAAATTAGTAATATCGTGATTATCGAATATTATCCTGCCCCGATTAGGCGGGATAACTCCGACGATCATATAAAAGGTAGTCGTCTTGCCGGCGCCGTTAGGCCCCAGCAGGCCGACAATCTCTCCGCGCTTAACCAGCATATTCACATTCTTGACGACCGGTTTACTATCGTAAGATTTAGAAAGATCCTTAATCTCCAGCAAGTGCATTACTGCTCATCTCCTCGGTTGAATAAATTACCAGGCGCGGTTTCCCGACTAAAGTAATCTTTTTGCTCATTCCCGAATAGACCGCTTCCTGACTGTAGGAAATATTCTCCCCTTGCACGATCTTGACATTCCCGCGGGCGATGATCTTATCAATCTTTGACCCCATGCCGGCAACACCCTCGGCCCCGGCAGCGTCTTTTTCTTCCTGCTCCTTATCTTGACTCTGCTTATTATTGAGGAAATAAACCAGGAGCGTATCGCTATAGATCTGCGCGTCATCGCGGTCAACTTTTACGTTATTGTTAAAAGTCGCTATCCCCGCATCATAATCGACCTGCAACGGCCCGTCGCAAGTAATGGTAATTTTAGTAGCCTTATTCTCAGGCGCGCCTTCAGCGTTTTTCTCCTGAGGAAAAATCTGGACGTTAACCTCTTTTTCCAAATCGACTTTTTTGAGATTCGGCTCGCCGGATGCCCCGAGTGCCGCCGCCATCATATTATCGCGGGCGATATTAACCTGATCAACGGTAGTTACGGTCTGATTTTTTCTGTCCCAATCTAAAGAATCGGTGGTTAGTGTGGCCCCCTGCGAAGTCGTGATCACCACGTTATCCTGCAGATGGACTTTACCGTCGGTTTTGTTAAAATCCCCCATATCCGCATTCAGTTGGATATCCTCTTTTTCTCCGTAAAGATTCCCGGTAACATCTTTAAGCTTAACCGTATCGCTAATGATATCGGCTGATTTCCCGGATATATCCCAGGCTTTCTTCCCCTTATCCCCATACCCGGCCAAAGAAAAGTCACTGATCTGCTGATCAGCTCCGGGAGCGGCTTCGCTGGCTGCTAATGCCGCAGAATACTTAACGCTTAAAAGCAAGAATAAAAAAACAATTGCCCTGCCGACCCGCAATGAAAAACTGTCATTGCGAGGCACGTAGTGCCGAAGCAATCTCAACGCCAACCTAGATTGCTTCGTCGCAAAAAAAACTCCTCGCAATGATATATTATTTTTCATATAAGGCCAGCGCTTCATCCCACAGTCCTTTAGCTTTTAAAATCAATTCGGCCGCCTCGCGCACCGCGCCTCTGCCGCCGTGACGAATAGTGATATAAAAGGCGGCTTTCTTAATGTCCTGGGCAGCATTAAATACCGCTATCGGAAGCCCGACCCGTTTCATCACTCCTAAATCAACCAGATCGTCACCGACAAAACAGATCTCCTCGCAGCCCAGGCCATATTCTTTAATCACTTTATCCAAGACGATTGTCTTGGGAGTGATATCGGCAAAAACTCTTTCCACCCGCATATCTTTAGCTCGCGGAAGAATTGATTTTGACCCCTTAGCCGTAACTAAGATAGTCTTAATCCCCATCTTATTCAACAGATACACCCCTAAGCCGTCATGCACGTCAAAAAACTTGGCGTCGCGGCCTTTAGAATCGTAGATAATCCGCCCATCAGTCAATACCCCGTCGACATCAAGCATGAGCAACTTGATCTTTCGGGCTCTATCTTTTAATTCGGGTTCCATGGCAAGTGTGTAGGTGGAAAGTTATGAGTTATGAGTTATGAGTTTACTTAAACTAGGCCGGCGCGCAACAAATCCTGCACATCCAGCAGGCCTATAGGCTTACCCAATTCATCGACCACCGGGACTTCATCTATTTTTTTGGTTTCCAGCAAATGCATAGCTTCGGCTGCCAAGGTGTTCTTTTTCACCACCAAGGGATTGCGCGTCATAACCTTATCTATTAACCGATTAGGCAAGCCCGTATCACTCTCGAGGTGCCGGCGCAAATCTCCATCGGTAAAAATACCCACCAGCTTGCCGGATTTATTAACGATAGAAACGCAACCTGCCCGGGCTTGGGTTATAATCAACAAAACCTGCGCAACCTTAGAATCTTGACGGGCTACCGGATTATTCCTGCCGGTGCGCATAAGATCTTCAACTTTAAGCAGTAAACGCTTGCCCAAAGCGCCGCCCGGATGAAAAAAAGCAAAATCCTTCTCTTTAAAGCCTTTTAATTCCAATAAACAAACCGCTAAAGCATCAGTCATGGCCAAGGTAGCCGTTGTCGAAGCCGTCGGGGCTAAGCCTAAAGGGCAAGCCTCTTTTTTTACCGCCACACTCAAAACTACGTCGCTGTATTGAGCCAACAAGGACTTCGGATTACCGGTCAAGCCGATGACCCGCGCTCCGATCTTCTTTAACAAGGGCAGCAACTGGCGAATCTCCTCGCTGTTACCGCTGTTGGAAATAATGACGATTATGTCATCGGGAGTTACCCGGCCTAAATCGCCGTGTACTGCCTCCGTAAGATGCAGATATAGGCTGGGAGTTCCCGTTGACGCTAAAGTCGCGGAAAACTTCTGGGCGATGATCCCGGTTTTACCCATGCCGCTGACTACCACCCGGCCTTTAGCCCCCAGCAATAAATTGACCGCTTTCTCGAATTTAGCGTCAATTGACTCTTTGAGCTGCCGAATGGCTGCGGATTCAATATCTAAGACCTCTTTGGCGCGTTTTAAAATATCCATAGCGCTCGACCTTATATTCTTGAAATCCCAATGACCAAATCCCAAGCCCCAATGAACGACCAATTACCAATTCTCAATTGAGATTTGGTTATTGGAAATTCATTGGGATTTGGAAATTGGGATTTAGTGATTTTATAATACCTTTTCTATATTCTTAATCTCTTTGAGCAACTTAGTAAGAGCCTTATAATCAATCATATTCGGCCCGTCACACGGCGCTTCGTCCGGCCGCGGATGGACCTCGAGGAACAATCCGTCACAACCAAAAGCAGCTGCCGCCCGCGCTAGGCCGGCCACAAACTCCCGCCGGCCGCCCGATGAACCGCCTTTCCCGCCCGGCAGCTGAACACTATGCGTGGCGTCGTAAATGACCGGATACCCGAAATCCCGCATGATCTTCA
>JBFZAQ010000097.1:0-2588 GCA_041308885.1 Candidatus Omnitrophota bacterium
ACATTAGGATTTCCTAATAAAAGAACTTTTTTGCTCATAGCTCGATAAAAATCTTACCCGCCATGCCATGGCCGATGGCAACCGTAGAATGCGCTATCCTAATCGTCACCGGGCCCCTCAGGGCTACGTGGCTTAATTTTACCACGGCCCGACCGGCATGTATGCCCATAGTCATAAGCCTATGCTGCAAGGCCTCGCCCCCGGAAATCTCGACGATTTTTCCTTTGGTTCCGGCTTGCATTTGTAATAAGGATATTTTTTTCATTTGATTTCAAGCGCAACATGCGGGCCGGCATAAAAACTATGCCGCGGGCAAAAGCGGCTCTGGAAGAATCGGTTAATCGTCTAGCTCTTTAATATGAAGAGTTGTTTGTAGACGTCTTTAAAAACGCCCTTGGCTACCTGAAAAGTTGTATTGCAGGAATTTACAAACGAAAACTTTTCAAATAAAACACTCAGGGCAAAACATAACAGAAGAATATTCAGGATATAAACAACGGAAAACCCGAAGATATAATTGCCTTTCAAAAAATCACCTTTGCGGGCGCGTAAAGTTTTGGCGCTAAAAACTAAATGCAAGGCAGTGCTCAAGCCGAAAAGAAAAAGAAAATACTCTCTGCCGGAACCTGAAAATTGCAGCACAATCAACGAGGCTGCAAACAAAAGCAGCGTATATACAGGCAGCAAGAATGGGGCTACTTTTACCAACGGCTTCATAAACCGAAAAATAAACTCAATGATCTTATACCCCCGGGTATAAACCTTGGCCGGCTCCCAGATGAACAAGTAGACTATGAGAAACGCGATAGCTCCCGCCCACAGGCTTTTCTGTAACACAACGTCAATAGTCCTCAGCTCCGAGAGTAGAGCGACGGTAGAGCCATAGACAAAGGGAAGCAGGCTCACCCCCAAAATAAATTTTACAAAAGCAAAACACCATTGCCCGAATTGGTTTAGCCGCGCCTTAGGCGACGGCGCGTCCAACGACTCAGCCGGGACAATCTCCTCAAACTTTGGTAATTCTTTCTCTTTCATCAAGGTATGGCCGCAAAACCTGCGGGATAAGTATCGAACCGTCTTTTTGCTGATAATTTTCCATGATGGCAATCACGGTCCGGGCTAAAGCCACTCCCGAGCCGTTTAAAGTATGCACAAATTCGACTTTCTTCGTATCTTTACGCCGGAAACGGATATTCGCCCTGCGGGCCTGAAAGGCCTCGAAATTACTGCAACTGGAGACCTCCAGCCAGGTATCGGCTCCGGCAGCGTAGGCCTCGAGATCGTAACATTTGCTAGCCGCAAAACTAATATCTCCGGTCGGAAGCATGACTACCCGGTAAGGAAGCCCCAGGGCCTGTAAAATAGCCTCGGCATTGCCCAATAACTTTTCCAGCTCGGCATAAGAATCTTCGGGTCTGACAAATTTCACCATCTCGACTTTATCAAACTGGTGGACCCGCATAAGACCTTTAGTATCTTTACCGTAGGAACCGGCCTCGCGCCGAAAACACGCGGTATATCCGGTATAATAAATAGGCAACTGTTCTTCCTGCAAAACGTCATCGCGAAAGATATTGGTAATTGGGACTTCCGCCGTGGGGATCAAAAACAGATCCTCGTCTCTAAGCTTATACATATCGTCTTCCAACTTCGGCAGCTGACCGGTGCCGGTCATAGAAGCCCGGTTCACTAAGTACGGCGGACAGATTTCGGTATAGCCATGCTTATGCGTATGAAAGTCGAGCATGAAATTAAGCAGGGCCCGCTCAAGCCTAGCGCCCCAACCTTTAAAAAGAACAAAGTTGGATCCGGTAATCTTAGTGGCCCGCGGAAAATCAATAATATCCAGACGCTGGGCCAGTTCAACGTGGGTTAAGGGCTTGAAATCCAACGGTGGTTTATTACCCCATTCCCGGACGATACTTTTCTGGGACGCGTCCCCGCGCGGAATAGACAAATGAGGGATATTCGGGATAGTCAATAAAAATGCGTTTACCTGAGTTTCGTGAGCCCGCACCTCAGCCTCGAAGGCGTCAATTCGTTGGGCGATTTCTTTCATCGAAGAAATTTTCTCTTTAGCATCCTTCTTCTCTTTGAGCAAAGCAGTAATCTCGTTATTGGCTTTATTCTTTAGCGAGCGTAGATCCTCCAGGCCGGTCAAGGCTTTCCGGCGGGCATTATCAATCTGGATAAGCGCCTCAATATCCAATTTGATATTGCGCTCAATCAACGACTGTTTGACCAGTTCGATATTCTCGCGAATAAATTTTATATCCAGCATTACTCTACCTCTATCCCTTAATTACTCCCAACGGCCGCATGCGGCAGACCCGCTTGGATATCCCGGCATCATGCACGACGCTAACCACATCATTGACGTCTTTATAAGCTTGGGGGGCCTCCTCAACAAGCGTCCCCCGGCCGGAGGCCTTGACTATTATACCTTTGGATGCTAAATCTTTCAACAACATATCCGGATTAATGGATTTAGCGGCAGCGGTGCGGGATTTCACCCGGCCGGCGCCATGGCAGGTCGAACCGAAAGTCTCTGCCATCGCCCCCGGAGTACCGAACAATAAATACGAATT
>JBFZAQ010000098.1:0-7024 GCA_041308885.1 Candidatus Omnitrophota bacterium
CTTCATAGCTCAGCTTCCTTTTGAGTGCTCTGCAATAACCGCTTGGGCAATCCGATCATAGATTTTGCGCACGCCGGGCTTAATCTCAGCCCCCGCGAAGGTTTGCATATGCCGGTACTTAGCCTGAACGACAAAAATATTAACACTCATCAAAAGCGCAAGGATCAAGCCGTCAAACCCATCCCGGTACCCTTTATGCTTAACAAATCTACTCACAAATTCTTTCAGGGCTGCAGCGGCTATGCCCGCAAGCCCCTTAGGCCTGGTAAGCCCTTCATAGATCTGCTTAGCCTCGATAGTAGAATAGATGTTAAATTTGTCTAGAAAATTCGCATAATCATAATAATTAAAATGGATAAATCCTTCGGCGGGATTAAGTATAGTCAAAATCCGCGACCCGGGGGCGATAATTACCGAATTATGAATCTGCGGCGTAAAACTCATCGCCGTCTTGCGGAAAAACCGGTAGTGCATATCCTGCAAAGGGCCCCAACGAGTACCAACCATCAACCGGCCAAAAAAATAATTATTATGCGCAAGAGAAACCACGTCAACCGCGCCTTCGTTAGCAATAGCCTTCAGCCTTCGCTTGAGCGCCGCCGGCACCAATTCATCAGCGTCAACAATCAACACCCAATCATTAGCGGCTTTGGAAAGGGCAAACATCCGCGCCGGCTCAACGTAATTATGACGCGGATAATCATAAATTTTATCGGTGTAACGCCTGGCGATCTCCACGGTCTTATCGGCGCTATGCATATCTACGATCACGATCTCATCGGCCCAAAGCACAGTCTTAAGGCAGCGTTCGATATTCAACTCTTCGTTAAGAGTATTAATAATCACCGAAATTTTTGCCTGCCCCGCCATATCACTCCTTTATTTTAAAACGCCGCATGATTTTATTCCGGTAAGCCAACGCCATAAATATTAGCGCCTTAACGTTAATCCGGACATCCTGAATACCTAAGCACTTGGCAAGATGCGGCAAGGCGCCATCGTATAAGTGCTTATTCAGCATAATCCGGGCTAGACAATAATGCATGCTCTTCTCTGATTGCCGGCGGTCAAAACCGGATAAAAAAGGCAGAAACTTGGCATACACCGATTCGATAGAGCGAATATGCCGGTCAATCGCACCGGACATATTGGCAGCATAAGCGGCGCGGTAGACGCCAAGACTCCGAGGGATATAAACAAATCTTTCGGTAACTTGCGCGACGCGCAGCCATAGGTCGAAATCTTCCGCAGATATCAACTCCGGATCTTCCGACAACCCGCCGACGGAAGCGATGATCGTCTTACGCACCACCACGCTGGAATTCGGCAAGGCATTCTCCCGGCGCAAAAGATCGACCAATACGGGCCGCAGCAGCTGTCTGCCGCTGGCCTTTCTCCGGCCGTTCTCCCGCCTCTGGGCAAGAATATCCAAATCATGGAAAATTACATCGGCTGAGTCCGCAAGTTTAACCACCGCGGCCAATTTATCGGGATACCACCAATCATCAGAATCAAGAAAAGCAATGAACGACCCGCGCGCCTGACGAATCCCCTCATTCCGGGAAGCAGCGATTACTCCGGAATTCCGAAAATTTACCAAGCGGATCCGCGCATCCCCAAACGCATTTACCACCCCAACGGTCTCGTCCTGCGAATAATTATTAACCACGATCGCCTCCCAAGCCGAGTACGATTGCGCGAGGATTGACTTGAGACACGATTTAAGAAAATTGGCGTGGTTATAGGTCGGGATAACCACCGATATCACCGGTTCACCTTGATTGCTCATACACGCTCCGGTTTAAAAGCCGACTTACAAAAAAGCAGCGTCTCATCTATCGCCTCAGCCAAATCATCATCTTGCTTAAAACCTGTCGCCGCCAATTTGCCAACTTGATAATTAAGCGGCCGGCCGCGCTCCTGCGGCTGCGGCTGCGGCCGGATGATCTTCGGGGTATAACCTAAAATTCGCGCTGACCTGCGGGCAATCATCCCGGCTAACTCCATAATCGAAAGTGACCGGCCGGCTCCCAGATTATAAATCTGTTGCGCCGCGCGGCAATTCGGCAGACGCATAACATGAACAAGCGCGCGGCAAACATTTTCCAGGCTGATAAAATCCCTCTGTTGTAAGCCGGAGCTTTTAAGCTTAAGCTGCCCGTGAGTTACCGCCTGCCGGCACAAATCATTCACCACCAAGGTCCAACAATCGGTAGAAGATAAAACCGGAGCGCCCACCCCATTGGAAAGCCGCAGAACAACCCCTTGCTTGGCTGATAAAACAAAATCTTCGGCAGCGCGATGAGTGATGGCATACGGATGCCGGGGAACCGGAAGGGTCGTTTCGCTGATTGTGCCTATAAGCGGGCTGCCGTAGACATGGGCCGTGGAAAAATAAATGAATCGCTTAACCCCGCAGGCTTGGGCCGCTTCCAGTAAACGCTCGGTACCGGTTACATTTACCTCGATTGCTTGCTGATAGTCGATTTCTGATCGGCTCGCGTTCAACCCGGCCAAGTGCACAACTACGCTTACCCCCCTGCAGGCCCGCTTAACCCCGCGGGGAGAGCGGACATCCAAATGCTCAATAACGGAATTTGCCAGCCTAAGGGGCGAACTGTGAAATTCACGCGAAGAAGTTAAACGCAGATAATAGCGAGCATTTCGAGACAGATAAGCTGCCAGCCGCGCCCCCACGTACCCTAAACCCCCGGTGATCAACACCACTTGTCTCATCTTCTTATCCGCCGTTTGTCTGCCAGTTATAGGGAATATCCGGGCTATAAGGATCAAGCCGCGCAATTTCCTCGGGATCATGAGGTATAGTCGCGCAATTGGCGACGATAGCGGTACGCTGGCCTTGGCCGAGAAAGCCGTTCCAGACCATTGCCGGGACAGTAACCAGGCAATAATTTATATCCGGGCCCAGCACAATTTCCTGGATTTGGCCGACTGTTGGGCTATTAGGCCGATCATCGTAGAGAACGAACTTGATCGTTCCGTAAACAACCGCGTAATTAAGAATCATCCTCTTATGCCGATGCCAACCCTTAACTACCCCCGGATACACACAAGAGAAATAGATCTCGCCGAAGGCCTTAAAAACCGCAGAGTCGCTGCGCAGCATATGCATAACTTTACCCCGCTCATCGACTATCTGTTTTAAGGGTGTAATAACCACGCCGTCGATCATCAGATCTGCCTCATATAACCGCGAACCTGCCGCCGGCTGACCGTAAGCGGGGACGCGCCTGCGGCAACTTGCTGATACCAACTGACAGTTGCGCGCACTGCTTGTTTAAAATCCCACCGACAGCGCCAGCCGAGTGTGCTGCGGGCCTTGGCGCAATTTAAGTAAAGCAAACCTGCCTCGGGCATGCCGGGCGAAATATTTTCCGTTTTAATCCGGCCGGAACCATAATTAGCAATCACCTCGCAAGCCAATTCCCGCACAGTTTTAACTGCCTTCTCCTGCGGCCCGAAATTATAGGTCCCGCTGTATTTCTTAGGATCAGCCGCTAAATAGGCGCTTAAAGTCAAATACCCGAACAAGACGTCGATTACATGCTGCCACGGCCGGGTGGCCTTAGGATTTCGCAAAACTATCGGCGCACCCGCCTGCAAAAAACGCAGGCAATCCGGGATTATGCGATCTTCATTATAATCGCCGCCGCCGATCACATTACCGGCGCGCACACTGGCCATGCCTAATCCCGCGCGCTGCCGAAAAAAAGACTCCCAATACGAGCGATAGGCGAATTCCGCGGCTGCCTTTGACCCGCTATACGGATCTTTCCCTCCCAGCTCATCGGTTTCACAATAACCGCGCCGGGTTTCCTTATTGAGATAGCATTTATCGGAGGTAACATACACCACCGCCCGAGGCGAAGCACAAACCCTGACCGCCTCCAGCAGATTGACTGAACCTATGACATTAGCGGCAAAAGTATACTGCGGCTCCAAGTATGAACGCCGCACCAAGGCCTGCGCCGCCAAATGAAAGACAAAATCAGGCTTCTCTGCGCATAAGGCTTGGCGCAGCGCCCGGGCATTACGAATATCACCATCGATATGGTGAATCCGCTTCTGCAGGCCCAATAATACATAATGGTCGGACGGCCGGCGCGGCTTAAGCGCGTATCCGCAAACTTGAGCCCCCAGCTCAAGCAGCCAAAGGCACAGCCACGATCCCTTAAACCCGGTATCTCCGGTAACAAAGACCCGCTTATTCTTAAATGTCTGCCTGATCTTGGCTATTTCCATATCACCCACGGCGCTTTTCCGTCCGCGAATAGCGCATTCAGCAAAGCGTAATCGCGATAGGTATCCATAGGCTGCCAGAAACCGTGATGTTCGTATACCATCATCTGCTTATCGCGAACCAACGCCTGCATAGGGCCTTGTTCAAAAACCAGCGCTTCGCTCTCATCCAGATAATCAAAGATTTCTTTACGGCAGACAAAAATCCTCCGGAAATAAGGCCGGCAGTCGCCTGGGTCTTCTCGTTGAATTCCTGGACCAGGCCCGCGGCATTCCCCACCAATTCGCCGAATCTACCCGGAGGCCGCACGCCGGTAACAGTAAGAATCTTGCCATGGGCTTTATGAAAGGCTGCCAACTTGGCCAGGTCAACATTACCGACGCCGTCCCCGTACTGGATCATAAACAAATCATCGGACATAAGGTAATGGCGAATTCTTTTAATCCGCGCCCCGGTCATGGCATTCAACCCGGTTTCGGCCAGGGTAATCCGCCAATCCAAATCTTTCTGATTCCCGTGGAATTCCAAAGAACTCTTCTCTCCTAGGGTAATCGTAAAATCCGTTGTATGGGCCTGATAATTAAGAAAAAAATCTTTGATCACGCCGCCCTTATAACCGAGGCACAAAATAAAATCTCTATGCCCGAATTGCGCGTAATACTTCAAAATGTGCCAGAGTATCGGATAATTGCCGATCGGTATCATCGGTTTGGGCAGATCATCGGCGACATCGCGGATCCTGGTCCCAAATCCACCGCATAAAATAACAACCTTCATCATTACCCCCTTTTGGCGGCTATCTTCGTCAAGCCGCGCCATAAGACGTCCCACCCGAGCCCGTCTTCCGAACGGGGAATCGTACCGGGATTAAGATTTTCATAAATCCGCAAGTTGCTGCCGGTATAGAGCGGCTTATAAGCGCCGCTCTCTTGAATAGCCCGGAAGTACGCCGACCAGCGCGGAAAATCATCCGTAATATACCGGATAGGCTGTGTTTGAATAATATAGTATTGGACGCCATCCGGATGATACCCAAGCGGCCAGGCATGCTGGCGGTTAGTTACAAAGGCCTCAAGCCCTGCCTCAACCCGGTAGGCAACAGCGGCTTTAGCGGGGACATGGGCGTTAATACGATCTAATATCACCCGGTAATCTTCTGCGCGGGCCAAAGGCTGCAGCGTTTTAAAACCGGCCCAGGGATAATGCCAGGAAAAACATAAAATTACCGCGGCTAACGCGGAAAAAAAAGACACCCTAATCCGCTGCGCATCCGGCCTGCCGTCGGACGCTAAGCGGATATAAACGATCACGGCTGCCAGATAAAAAGGCACAACCAAGTTAGCATTACGGTGAAAAGTCCAAGCATAGCTGCGGAATAACCCAAAACAAGCCTGGCTGAGCCCAAATCCGAGCAAGCCGATCAATGGCCAATCCCAACGCTTATTTGTCCGGAGTCCGGCCAGCGGCAGGAAGGATAAGCTGGCCAAGAGACAAAAAATATAAAAAGCGTAAAACCGCGCGGCGCCGGGAAGCGCACCCCAGGACTCCCGATTAAGAAAAACAAAGAAATTGCGCGGTTCAACCGGATAGTTAACGATTCCGGATAAGCTCTCCTTAACTATCAGCATATGCCATGACATGATCAGAAATCCCAAAACTCCGACTGCCAAACCCTGCCTGCCTGATCTAAAAAAAATCCCGATTGTGATACCCAGGGCCATGAGCGAATATGCATAAGGAGTACTGATCAAACCCAGAGCCAGCGCGCAGGCAAAAAAAAGTTTCCAGCGCTTAACCAGCAAAAAGGCAAACACATACGGGTATACCGCAAAACCCAAATTATCAAAAGCTCCGTGATAAAGAATCGGCTCAATAAACCAAGGCAACAGGCAATACCCGGCTGCCAAAGTTACGGCTAACGCCCGCCCGCCCCCCGCCGCCCGGACCGCCGAAAACATGCCCCCCAAGCCAAGAACCACACAAACGATTACCATAGAAAACACCTGCATCGGTGGATACGGATAGATACAATAGAGCGGAGTCAGCACGATAAGCGGCAGAATTTGAGGAACCGTCGAAAAAATCGAAGCATAAAAATAAGGATTACTCCGGAAATAGAGCGCCCCGTTGGCTTTTGTCGTCTGCTCCGGGCCGATACCGCCGCACAGGTTATGCAAGACCTGCGCGTAATAGGCCCCGTTACCTTGGTTGAATTCGTAAAGGTAAGGGCTGCGAAAGATGATGTAACCCAACCAAGTTATAAGGATAAGACAAATAAGGCACAACAGAATGAAAGAACGGGCTTCGACAAACCCGCGCAGCTGCTTGGCGCGGGTTGAAAAAAAACGGTAAGACCAAAAAAATTTAGCCCCGCGGGATAAAATAATATAAACTAAAACCGCGCACAAGAACCGTCGACGGAAGAAAAACAGGCCCGCCGGGATAAAGCCCGGGCGGACATTCACAAATAACCCCGCAATAGCCGCAAGCGCAAAAAAATAATAAAGGTAGCCGGCAGGCGGGTTTTTCAATAAAGTTTTCATACTTCTAAACTCCGGGCTTTACGGCAACGATGCGCATATTGCTCGTTGGGTGAAACGGACGGGTCAAGAGATCAAGCAATGAAAATCCGGCCATACAGGCTAAATTACGGTAGTTCATCATCCGGGCCAATGAATACGGCAAGCCCCGGCAGATAAGAAAGTTGCGCATTGAACTGGTCCAGAAATTGGGACTCGGCAAATATGATATTTTTTTTACCGC
>JBFZAQ010000099.1:0-5514 GCA_041308885.1 Candidatus Omnitrophota bacterium
CCGGATAATGACTAAGTCTATATTCTTATAGAGACTGCGCACTCCTGCATATGAACGCGCCGGACGAACGCAGGCGAATAAGTCCAACGCCTGACGGATGGCTACGTTCACGGAACGAAACCCGGTTCCTATCGGTGTTGTAATCGGGCCCTTGAGGGCGACTTTATTCTTGCGCACCGAATCCAGAACACTCGGAGGTAACAAATCCCCGAATTTCTTCAACGCCCCTTCGCCGGCGTAGACCTCGTCCCACCGGATTTTAACACCCGTAGCGTCAATGCAGCGCTTCGCCGCCAAGCTAACTTCCGCGCCAATCCCGTCACCGGGGATTATAGTAATGGTATGCATGCTTAGTTTTGTGTAATGTTAAATGTGTAATGTGTAATGCGAGTGTAATGGTTAATTGTGTAATGGAAAAAACAATTAACTCTTTTTTATTACACATAGAAACATTACACCCACTTTACACTTTACACAATTCGTTACACTTCCGGCAGTTTTCCGTGCTTCTGGAAGTATTTGATGATCCCGCCTTCATGTAAGAGCTCCTGCATAAATGCGGGGAGCGGTTTAATCGGCAGCTCGATATTACGGGTAAGATTCATTACCGCGCCTTTTTCCGGGTCAATATCCAACGCGTCACCATCGCTAATTCTATCCGTATCGACCTCAACCAGCAAAAGGCCGATATTAAAGCCATTGCGGTAGAATATCCGGGCGAAACTTTTAGCCAATACCGCAACTAACCCGCATTCTTTAATCACCAGGGGCGCTTGCTCACGCGATGAGCCCATCCCAAAATTACTCCCGGCCACAATCAGCGACTTTCCGGGTATTACTTTAGCCGGAAACCCCGGATCAATATCTTCCATAATATGCTTAGCCAATTCCCGCATATCGGTAATGGCAAATTTATACCGCCCGGAAATGATTAAATCCGTATTGATATTATCGCCAAGTTTTATGGCCTTACCGTTTACTTTCATCTACTTGCGTCATGCGTCTTGGGTCTTTATTACAACTGCCTAAACTCGTCCGGGCTTTTGACCTTGGACATCGCCGTGTCCAAAGAAATCAAACCCTGCTGAAATAATTCTTTGAGCGATTTATCCATAGTCCTCATTCCGTATTGGCTTCCGGTTTGCATGAGTGTCGGGATCTGCTCAATTTCCTGCTCGCGAATAAGATTTCTGATACCCGGAGTGCCGATCATGATCTCACAAGCCATAACTCTTCCGTCCCCCTGCGCCTTAGGCAAGAGCAGCTGCGAAAACACGCCTTGTAAACAATCCGCCAGCTGGAGCCGCACCTGCGACTGCTGATATGGCGGGAAGACGTCGATAATTCTTTCAATAGTCTGCGGGGCGTCCGGCGTATGCAATGTGGCCAACACCAAGTGGCCGGTTTCCGCCGCGGTTAAAGTAGTAGAAATAGTCT
The DNA here is from genome assembly GCA_041308885.1 of Candidatus Omnitrophota bacterium. Classification (GTDB taxonomy): domain Bacteria; phylum Omnitrophota; class Gorgyraeia; order Gygaellales; family Profunditerraquicolaceae; genus JBFZAQ01. The sequence continues at coordinate 1,438 of JBFZAQ010000099.1, forward strand.
CCAGATCGCGCATCTCACCGACTACGATAACGTTGGGGTCCTGACGCAAAGTATGCCGCAGGGCCTCGGCAAACGAGCGCGTATCGGAATAGACTTCCCGCTGCTTAATAACGCTCTTCTTATTCGCATGGACAAATTCGATCGGGTCTTCAATAGTTACGATCAAGGCTTCCCGTTCACGATTGATCAAATCGAGCATGGTGGCTAATGTCGTAGTCTTGCCTACGCCGGTCGGGCCCGTAACCAGAACCAATCCGTTGGGCCTACGGGCCATATCGGTAACAATCGTCGGTAAACCCAGGGTTTCAACCGCGGGAATTTCACGGGGAATCCTGCGAAACGCGCCCTCAACTGAGCTTCTCTGCATATGGATATTGATTCGGAAACGATCCATATCCGGCAAGGCCAGAGAAAAATCCAATTCCAAGTCGCGTTCGAATATCTCCTTCTGGGGATTAGTCATTATGCCGTAGATCATTCGCTTAAGATCCTGCTTAGTCAATAAAGCCAAATTGGTGCGGTTCAGCTTACCGTCAATCCGCAAAATCGGCGGCTCATTCTCGGTCAAGTGCAAGTCCGAAGCCCGCTTGTCGACGCACATCACCAATAAATCGCGAATCTCCATGCTTAACCTCCCTTAATGAACCTGCGCGGATCCGTGATTCTGCCCGTGATCGCGGATGCGCTCACCGTTGCCGGTGACGCTAAATAAATAAATGCCTTAGGATTGCCCATCCGGCCCTTGAAATTCCGGTTGGCGCTTGATAATACCGATTCCCCGTCAGCCGGAATTCCGTTATGCGTCCCCACGCACGGCCCGCAGCCCGGCGCTATGACTACGGCTCCGGATTCAATAAAAACATCAATCAACCCTTCAGCTATAGCCTGCAAAAAAATTGCCCGAGATGCCGGCGCGATAATACATTTGACCCGCGGATTAATCTTGCGGCCTTTAAGTATGCCGGCAGCCACCCGCAGATCAGCCAGGCGGCCGTTAGTGCAAGTCCCCAGAAAAGCTTCCTGGATAACCGTTTCTTTTAAGGTGGAAGCAGGCACCGAACTATCCACTGAATGCGGCCGGGAGACCTGCGGGAGGAGCCGAGAAATATCATATTCCAAGACCCTTGCATATACCGCGTCTCGATCCGCAGCCGCCGGGATAATCCGCCGCCCTTTCTTGACCCGAGCCTTCAACCAGGCGATCGTCTTTTTATCAACCGGCATAAAACCGGCTTTAGCTCCCATCTCAACTACCATATTGGATATGGTAAATCTGCCGTCGATGTCCAGAGCGCTGATCACCGGGCCGCAAAACTCTACTGCTTTGTATGTTGCCCCGTCCGCCTTAAGATCGGTAATAATATGCAAAATAATATCTTTGGCGTAGATACCTCGGGGGATCTTGCCTTTGACTATAATTTTATAAGTCTCGGGTACTTTAAACCAATTTTTACCGGTAGCTAAGGCTACGGCCAGGTCAGTGGAACCGACTCCGGTAGAAAACACCCCCAGCGCGCCATAGGTGCACGTGTGCGAGTCCGCCCCCAGGACCAAATCTCCCGGCAGAATTTCTCCCGACTCCGGAATAACCTGATGACAAACCCCGCAGCCAATATCATATAGCCGCGCGTTAAATTCGGCGCCGAAAGCGCGCATCCTTTTATGCACGCGGGAAACACCCTCGCTGGGCGAAGGCGCGCTGTGATCAACGACCATGCAGAAACGCGCGGCCAGCCGCTTAAGGCCAAGTTCTTTTACCCGGTCAATAATAATGGCTGATGTGCCATCCTGGCCAAAGGTAAAATCAACCGCACAAATGCAAAAATCGCCTGCCCGGACGGTTTTACCGGCGTGCTTGCTGAGTATTTTTTCGGCGATAGTTAAGCCCATTATAACTCCTTCAGCCACTCTTCAATCCGATCAAACCCTTTTTCTAATTGTTGCATGCCGGTGGCAAAACTGATACGCACGTAATCATCACGGCCAAAGGAATCCCCGGGTATCAGCGCAACCAGCTTCTCATCCAGGAGGCAGTTAGCTACCTCCGTCGCCGACAGGCCGGTATGGGAGATATCGCAAAAAATGTAGAATGCCCCTTGAGGTTTACTGTAGCTTATTTTCGGCATTTTGTCCAGCCTCTTTAAACAATAATCCCGGCGTTTCTGGAATTCCCGGCACATGGAAAGCGAAAAATCATCGCCGGCAGCAAGGGCTGCCTCAGCGGCTTTCTGGGCTATGGAATTGGGATTAGATGTCGAATGATCCTGGAATCGAGAGATCGCCTCGATAATTTCCTGCCGCGCGCCCAGGTACCCTATGCGCCAGCCGGTCATCGAATGACTTTTCGATAAGCCGTTAACCGTAACAGTCAAATTATAAATATCTTTATTAAAGGCGGCAATCGAATAATGGCCCAGCCCATCAAAGATTATTTTTTCGTAAATCTCATCACTGATGACATAGATGTTATGCTTAACGCAAATCCAGGCTATCTCTTCCAGTTGGGACCGGTCGTAGACTGTGCCGCAGGGGTTCGATGGGCTATTGAGGATCAAAACTTTGGTGCGGTTGGTTATCTGTGCTTTAAGCTGCGCGACGCTGATTTTAAAGTTGGTTTGCGGATCCGACGGTATGAACCGGCATACGCCTTCGCATACCCGCACCATCTGCGGATAGCTGACCCAATACGGAGCAGGAATCAAGACTTCGTCGCCTTTATCCACCAGGACGAACAAAGCGTTATAAATGCTATGCTTGGCCCCGCATGAAACCACGACCTGATTTAACGCATAATCCAGGCCATTGTCATTTTTAAACTTAGCACAAATGAGTTTTTTTAATTCGGCGGTACCGGCGGTGGGAGTATACTTGGTAAAGCCGCCTTTCAGCGCCTCGATAGCCGCCTGCTTGATAAAATCCGGAGTGTCAAAATCCGGCTCACCGGCGGCTAAGACCACTACGTCTTTGCCTTCGGTTTTCAATTTCCGGGCTTTCGACGTTATGGCCAGTGTTGAGGAAGGCTTAATATCCCGAAGACGTCCAGCTAAGCGAACATCTTGTAGTGGCATAGTAAAATCTATAACGAGTCCCGCTCTTTTTTGAAAATACTCCGCAAACCGCCGAGAAACTTCTTACTCGGCTTTTTGGTCATCGGAGGTTTTTCTTTTTCTGCGTCGGCAACCGCGGTCTTAGCTTCGTGTGCCGGCTGCTTATCTGCTGCCGAATCTGACACCGCCGATGTCTCAATTACCTGTTCTTTATCGGCTTTTATTTTCTTGGCATGCTTCTTAGCTTTCTTTTTGATCTCCGTCAACTCGAAAACAACCATCTGGGCGTCATCCCCGCGGCGCCTATCCAAACTCAAGATCCGGGTATATCCACCCACTCGGCCGCCAAATCGCGGGGCTAACTCCTTGCAAACATAACTAACCAGCTTGTGATCCTGAATCATCTTGAAAATCTCCCGTTTAGCCGGTAGAGTATCGGCCTTAGCCAGCGAAATGATCTTCTCCACATAGGCCTGCGTCGACTTAGCCTTTTTCTTAGTCGTGCGGATACTCTGATAAATCAGCAGATTACGGGCAGTGCTGACGATAGTCGCCTTGCGCCAACTGGTAAACCGGTTATGCAGGGAATGCGATTTTTTGTGTCTCATAGCTTTATTCTACACCTTCTTAAGCTTCTTCGCATCGATAGGCATACCCAAAGTAAGGTTAAGCCCGGCGAGAAGCTCTTTGATTTCCGTTAAAGATTTTTTTCCGAAATTCTTAAATCCCAGCATCTCATCCTCGGAGCGCTTGACCAAATCGGCAATGACTTTAATATTGGCTTCGCGTAAACAATTCGAACTGCGCACCGACAACTCCAGCTCCGAAATCGGAAGTTTCAACTTCTCATAGAGAACAACTTCATCTTTGGACATTTCCAGTTCTTCTTCTTCCATATCCTCGGGCAGCTGTCCATAGCTGACAAAAATGTCCAAATGGCGCTGCAGGATATTGGAAGCGTACAATAACGCGTCTTTAGGGCTTATCGCGCCGTTAGTCCAAATCTCGATAATCAATTTATCATAATCGG
>JBFZAQ010000100.1:0-8048 GCA_041308885.1 Candidatus Omnitrophota bacterium
AGAGTAAACGTATCCACCCGGGCAGCTTCCTGAAAACGCACCACTTCGGTTAAGCGCGTAAGGTTACGGACCCAGGTGTCGCGGGAATCAGCAGCTTCGCAATCAATAACTACCAGGATATTCGGGCGGGGTTTTTGGGCATACTCAAAGAGATATTTCTTAGCCTCGTCTTTTAAGGCCTCCGCCTGCTTGATCACCACCAGCCTATATTGAGCATCTACCGGCAGGCAGCGCAAACTCTCCTGCAGAACCGCGGCAGTGGTCTCTCGCCCGTAAAGCACATCGACGTTAAAATGCTGGGTGGGGATCAAGTTATATTGATTTTTTAACTGGGAAAGTTTTTTGTCCTTAGCCGCGGAATCGCAGCCCAAGAACAAGTATACGGGGCGTGATTTTACCATTGTTCGACCGTGCGCTCAACTACGCGGCGGGCTAAGTCCTTGAGGGCATCGGTGATGGCGGCATCTTCTGCCTTGGCAGCCGGGCCGCGCGTAAAATAGGTAGTATCTCCGGTAAAAGAATTCTCTTCCCAAATCACGGTATTGCTCTGATTATCCCAGAGACTGATGTTAACCACAATATTGAGGCGGTATTCCTCGGCCTCATCATTGCTGGTATAGCGCAAGATATCTCTGCGGAACTCGGCCAGTTCGCCTTTTAAAAAAACATCCGCATCTTCTTTATTGGCCGGGCGCATATTGCCGTCGAATAAAAAGCGGTCCTTGACCGCTTTAGTGATATCCGACTCCATGGCCGGACGGTACGTACGATAACGGCTGGCCACATCAGTTTCCTTGGTAATATTGATTTTATTAATGAAAGGCTCGATATAAATCGTCCGGTAGGCTAAAACCGCGGAACGCGTAGTATACCCGCATCCGCTAATGAAAAGTCCACAGGCCGCGATGATGCCCACAACTATCCCCTTAAGACCTGTTTTAGTGATTCTCATTTTTTACCTTTCTCCAAAATCTGCAGCCGCTCTATGGCCTTGGCCGCCCACGGGCTATCGGGATAAACCTTCAGGATGTCGTTATAATATACCCTCGCCGCTTCATTAGCCTTCTGCTTTTCGTAGAACCGGCCGATATTATAATAACTTTCCGCTTCGGCTTCGTTGAGCGCGCCGATATTCTTCTCCGCGTCCTTGGAGAGGACTGCATCGGGGTGCTCACGGACAAATTCCTCAAACTTATCTTTAGCGGTACTGGCTGCCCCCTGGTCATAATCCGGGCCGCGGGAGATCGCCTGTTGGCAGGCCGCGATTTGAAATTTAGCCGCCTCCACCCATTCGCTGGCCGGATAATTAGTCAGGACTTTATTAAAGGCGTCTTCAGACTCATAATAACGCATCTGGCTCTTGAGCACTAAACCAAGTTTGTACTGAGCCTTGGCGGCAAGCGGACCGAAAGTTGAATTATCTACCACTTTAGTAAAGATCTCGATTGCCGGGTTCTCAACCGGAAGCGTAACCCCCATGGCCTTACGCTTATGCCCGGACATAAACGCCTCGCCTATCGCGTATTCACGCTCAATAACATCCTGAATCCTCTCGGAAAAAGGATATTTATCGATCACTCTCTGGTAGGCCTGATAAGCCTCGTATAATTTCCCCTGGTCCTCTTCGATCAAACCCAGATAATACTGGCTTTCGGCAGCCTCCAACGATTTAGGGTATTCTTTAAGCAGCTTCTGGAATTCCCGCTTGGCCTCTTCATAACTCTTGATGTCATATAGGCTTTTAGCCAAGTCAAACTGCTCTTTCGGGTTCTGCTTAACCGCATTCTTAGGATTCACCCATTTGCCGGTCTTCGGGGTCCAAAGCCAATAGGCCTGGGCCGAAGAAACCGCGCAAGCAAGAATAAATATAGTACAAAAAATCTTCTTTTTCATCGCTACTAACTCTAACACAGCCCTTTGCGCTTGTCAACTAGGGAATGCGTGTAATTCTAGTAAAACAGCAAGGTACACATTTAGAAAAAAGCGGGGATCAGGTTATCAGGATATCAGTGGGTAGATTATCAGAAAATCAGTGTATCAGGTTAAATTGACCCTGATAAGCTGATTTACTGGTATCCCGCCTACTGATATTCTGATACTCTGATATGCGCATTTAACGGGAACGCCGGAACACAATGACATCAGGTCACACGTCTAGACATGTATTTTGGTAAACCCGAATAGCAAAAAATCTTGTTAGATTCCGTCTTCTCCTGCGTCTATTACTATGGGAGGACACATGACGCAGATAAGATTAGCCACCGAGATAGAAGGCAGGATTCTGCAGCTACGCGATAAAAAGATCATCCTGGATCGTGACCTGGCGCTCCTTTATGGCGTGAAACCCATTGCTTTACGGCAACAGGTAAAACGCAACCGCGAGAGATTCCCGGATGACTTTATGTTTCAAATCAACAAATCAGAGGCAGATTACTTGGTATCACAAAAAGTGATACCTTCTTCAAAGCATCTGGGAGGTTATTTACCATACGCTTTTACTCAAGAAGGAGTAGCTATGCTCTCCAGCGTATTGCGCAGCCGGCAAGCCGTATTGGTCAATATTCAAATTATGCGCGCCTTTGTAAAGTTAAGGCAATTGATATCTCCGCGCAAGGAGCTCGCCAGCAAATTGGAGACGCTGGAGAATCGAATAGGCAGGCATGACGATGCGATTCAAGAAATATTCCGGGCGATTCGCCAATTAATGGCTCCTCCCCGGAGGCCACGGCGTAAAATCGGATTTTACACCTAATGGATATACTAACTACTCAAGAACGCAAAGCACTCGTCTTTGTAACTGTATTGGCATTAGCGGGGCTGGCGATTAATTTCTGGCAGCAGCGCGACGCCAGAGTTTCGAAACTCATCCGCTGCTACTCCCATATCGGAGAGGCTGATCTTAATAGCGCGAATGAGCGGGAATTATTAGAAGTCCCAGGCATCGGCAAGACTCTGGCGGCGCGGATTATTGCTTACCGCAGCGGACAAGGGCCATTTCGCCGGAAAGAAGAATTATTGAATATTGACGGCCTAACCGCCTACCGCTACCAAAGAATGAAAGACTTTGTCTACGTTGAATAATGAAACACCCTTTATTCATCTATATGCTGGCAGCCTGTGTTGGCATAGCTTTAGCCTATGGGCTGGGAGTCGAGCCGGGCTGGGCCGTCTTCATTGCAGTCACTGCCTTGTTGTTTACCGGATTAGCCTATTGGCAGAGTCAAAAGGCAATCGCCTATTACGCTGCGGCGGCGCTATTATTGGGGATGTCGGCCTTTCTTCTTACAAGTCAATCCTGGCTGGATTCAACTGAACGGCTTAACCACTGGAATTATAAACCAAGCTATCTCTCGGTTTATATTACCAGCCCCCCGCAAATCCGCGGCGGGAGATGCACCTTTACTGCTCGGGCGATTACGGCCCACGCCCGCAAACTACAACTGGCCTGCAATTTTGATATCCTGGTCCGCGCGCGTTCACCTCTGCAAATCCACTGCGGAGAAAAAGCTCTGCTCGGCGGGACTATTATCCCGGTTAAAACCTTCAAAAAACAAAAAGGCTTTTATTGCTACCTCTTCGCCAACAACATCTCCTATATTATGAACGCGGCCAGCCTAAAACCCGATAATACCCTTAACCGCTCCTTCTCGCCGGGAGCCAAGATTCAGCAGGCTGCGCAAATCATCCGCCGGATACTTACCCGCTATACGCAGCCGCTAACTTCCGGAATCCTACAAGCCATGCTTTTAGGTGTAAAAGACGCGGTCCCGCGGTCCGTCTATCAGGGGATGATGAAAACCGGGACTGTCCATATTCTGGTAGTCAGTGGTTTTAACGTGGGACTGGTGGCTATTTGTATTGAATGTTTATTTAAAGCCCTGCGGATTCCTAAGAAACCGCGAATGGGTATTACAGCCGTCTGCCTATTGCTCTATTGCCTGATCAGCGGCGGCTCAACACCGGTGGTGCGGGCGACTATCATGGCCATAGTCTGCCTGGCCGGATATTTATTTAAACGTCCGGCCAACCCCTACACTGCCATTGCCGCAAGCGTACTGTGTATACTCGCTGTCAATCCCCGGCAATTGTTGGATATCGGATTCCAACTTTCATTTGCCAGCGTGCTGGCGATAATCTGGCTCTACCCGATCATGCAGCCGCGCTTAAAACGCCTGCTTATGCCGATCCGTTATCTGCTCGAAGGTTTCCTGGTTTCTCTGGCGGCGTGGTTGGCAACCTCCGGCATCATCGCCTACCACTTTAAATCCATCTCTCCCATTACCGTCCTGGCCAATATCGTAATCGTCCCTCTGGCTTCCTTGATCACCTTGAGCGGATTCGCGCTAGAAATTACCGGCTGGGCATTGCCGGCTTTAGCACCCTACATTGGGAAGAGTATTGACGTATTAGTTATTCTGCTTATTCGCGCAAATGAAATATTCCTGCAGGTACCGGGAGGATATCTGACATTTGGCTAATGCGAAGCGAGGCAAGGTAGCGCGGTTACGGTCACGATGCCCGTTTCGTAAATCGGTAACGGATATCGGTTTTTACACCTAACCGATAGACGTTACCGATACTGGCCTCGTCACCGTAGCCATGGCCGATAACCATCGGAGATTATATAACGATATTGACTAACTTACGGGGAACCACAATAACACTTTTAGGAGGCGATCCCTTGACCCAAGAGGCGACTTTCTCATCGGCTAGAGCCAGGGCTTTTAAATCCGCGTCATTGATATCCGCGCTAACCTCCAGCTTGGCCCGGACTTTACCGTTGACCTGGATAACTATGGTCACTACCTCATCGGCAACTAAATCCGGATCAAAAATTGGCCAACGGGCTTTGCAGGCGCTGCCGCTATTCCCCAAGGCCTGCCAAAGCTCTTCCGCGAAATGTCCGGCAATCGGACACAACAAAAGAATCAACGTTTCATAAACCTGCTTATCTGCGCCTGACTGATAAATAACATTCACTAGTTCCATCATGCTGGCGATGGCGGTATTGAATTTAAAAGCCTCCAGGTCCTCGGTAACTTTTTTGATCGTCTTATGCAGCTTTTTATAGACCGCCGGATCAGCCTTATCCTGCAGATTATCCCGGATCCGCCAGACCCGGTTTAAGAATTTAAAGGCCCCCTCAATACCCCTCTCATCCCACTCCAACTCGGTTTCGGGAGGAGCGGCAAAAAGGATAAATAAACGCAGCGTATCCGCTCCGTACTTTTGAATGATCGCGTCCGGGTCGACGATGTTCCCCTTGGACTTAGACATGACTTCCCCGTCCTTAAGCACCATCCCCTGCGTAAGCAGCTTATTAAACGGCTCGTCAAAATTAAGCAGCCCTAAATCCTTCAAGAATTTAGTATAAAAACGGGAATACAATAAATGCAAAATAGCATGTTCGATTCCGCCGATATACTGATCCACCGGCATCCAATATTTAACTTCATCTTTGGCAAACGGACCGTCGGTATATCGAGGTGAGCAGAAACGCAGGAAATACCATGAAGAATCAACAAAGGTCGCCATGGTATCAGTTTCGCGCCGCGCCGGGCCTTGACACTTAGGACATTGAGTCTCCACGAATTCTTTGACTTTACCGAGCGGGCTGCCGCCTTCGCCGGTAAACGGGGCATCCGCGGGTAAGCGCACTGGCAAATCTTGGCAACTGACCGGAACCACCCCGCAATCCGGGCAATACACAACCGGAATAGGCGTCCCCCAATAACGCTGACGAGAAATCAGCCAATCGCGCAGCCGCCAATGGGTTTGGATCTTACCGATACCGGTTTTTTCCATCCACTCGCCGATTTTTATCTTAGCTTCCTGATTCGGCAAACCATTAAATTGCCCGGAATTAACCTGCACCCCATCACCCTCATAAGCCTCGGCTAATTCCTCTGACACTCTGACACTCTGACACTCTGACACTCTAATTACAATCCTCATCGGCATGCCATGCTCGCTGGCGAATAAAAAATCGCGCTGATCATGCGTGGGTACGGCCATGATCGCGCCAGTGCCGTACTCCATCAACACATAATCGGCGATCCAAATCGGGATAGTTTCCTTATTCACCGGATTAATGCAGTACCGGCCGGTAAATACCCCCTCTTTAGTCGGCTCAGCTTGAGCCGACTTTCTGGCCCGGGCGGTCTTCTCAATAAAGGCTAAAGCCTCCTGCTGTTGCGATGTCCCTGAAATCAGTTCTTTGACCAAAGGATGCTCGGGGGCTAACACCACATAGGTAGCCCCAAATATAGTATCCACCCGGGTAGTAAAAACCGGAATAGTCACCAGACTGTCTTTAACCTTAAAATAAATCTCTACCCCCTGGCTCTTGCCGATCCAATTCTTCTGCATGGCAATAACCCGCTCCGGCCAGTTCTTTAATTGCCCTAAATCTTCCAATAACCGCTCTTTATATTCGGTGATCTTTAAATACCATTGCTCCAGCTCTTTCTGCTCGACGGTAGTATGGCACCGCCAACAACCGCCCTCCACCACTTCTTCATTAGCTAAAGTAGTCTGACAAGCCGGGCACCAATTAACCAGCGAGGATTTTTTATAAGCAATCCCCCGCTCCAACATCTTTAAGAATATCCATTGGTTCCAGTGATAATAAGAGCTGTCGCAAGTAGCCAATTCTCGGCCCCAATCATAAGAGAAGCCCATTTTTTTCAGCTCTTGCTTCATCTCCTCAATGCATTTGGCCGTCCAAATATCCGGCTTGGTTCGGTTCTTAATCGCCGCGTTCTCCGCCGGCTGGCCAAATGCGTCAAACCCCATGGGATGTAAGACGTTATACCCCTGCATTATTTTAAACCGGGCCGCCACATCACCGATAGTATAATTACGCACATGGCCCATATGGATCTTGCCCGACGGATACGGGAACATCTCCAACAAGTAATACTTAGGCTTATCCGGTGAAGAATCAGCTTTAAAGACTTCTTCCGCGCGCCAATATTCCTGCCATTTAGTCTCGATCTCTTTAAAAGAATACATACTCATTCTACCCGTCTTAGCTTGCGCACCAAGGCTAAATTCTTCTTATCCGCGTCCTCGCTGGACTTGGGAGTCTCTAAAATTAAAGGTATCTGGGCTAATTTAGGATGATTGATGATCCGCTTCATGCCGGCTAAACCGATGCCGCCCTTACCGATGTGGTCGTGACGATCATGGTGCGAGCCGAGTTTACCGACGGCGTCATTAAGATGAAGCAATTTCAGGCGGCTTAACTTAACCGTGCCTTCAATTTCATCAAGTAGGTCGGTTAAGCCTTCTTCGCCGGCTAAGTCGTAACCAGCCAGATAGGCATGCGCGGTATCCAGGCAAAATCCGATACGCTCTTTAAGTCGAATCTTTTCTAAAACCATCTGCTGATGAATAAACGTATACCCTAACCATGACCCGCTTCCGGTGGTATTCTCCAACAGAATATTTACCTGGGAATCTTTAGTCTTATCCAGAATAATATTCAAAGCCTCGCTTAATCGCTGTAACCCTTCTTCTTCGGTAGTCTCCTTATGACTGCCCATGTGGGTGACAATATATTCCGCCTCCAGGGCCGCGGCTTCTTCCATATCCTGAATATAAGCCGCGATTGAAGCCTTATACAGCCTAAGATTAGGCGAAGCCAGATTGATCAGATACGGGATGTGCACGAAAACCGGCTCGATCTTATAGGCGGCCTTCCGGCGGACAAACTCGGCAATATCGGCCTTATCCAGCTGTTTATCCCGCCACTGCTGCGGATTGCGCGAGAAGATCTGCATGGTATTGCAGCCCAGCTTGCGCGCCCGCTCCAGCGCCTCATAAATCTTCCCCGCGGCTGAAACATGGACACCTAATAGCATAATTGGTAATTATACTCTATGGGAGGGGTAGGGGCAAGGGGTAAATGGCGCGGCCAGCGGGTCGGCGAATTGCAACTCTAATTGCGACAAATTTTAATTTCTCGATCAAAGGTGCTACTTTGCATGCACTCAGCAGCTACTTGTTTAGGCGTCTTATACGCCAGGATTTTCCTGGGATAATCG
>JBFZAQ010000101.1:0-5051 GCA_041308885.1 Candidatus Omnitrophota bacterium
TTTCCCGGGCCAGCGCGGCAAAATCGCCACCCTGGAGGAGCTGAATAAGAATATCCTTGGCCTCTTGTTCGGTGGCCACGACTATCTCGGAAATTTTACGCTCCTGCGGGGCCTTCATCTCCTGCTTGTACTGTTCATAATACTCTTCGATTTCTTTAGAGCTGACATCGATATCCTGAGTCTCCTTGCGGACAAACTCTACCAACATTAAACTCTGTTTGGTTTTCTCGATGGCATTGGCCACTTCCGGATCACGCTCCAGCCCTTTATCCAACGCCGCCTGGTATAGCAACATCCGCCGGACCATCTCTTCTTTTAAATAACGGATTTTGTCTTCGCGGCCGGTAATTTTACGATCCGGCCGGCCGGCATCTTCCATTGATTTATTATAGGCCTCTATCTCTTGATTCAGTTCCTCGAGCGTAATCGGCATATTGTTTACTTTGGCGATGACCGTCCCTTTAACCGCCGGATTATAGCTTGCCGATACCGCGCCCGGCTTAACCGTTTTCTTGGCCGGGAACCCCAACTTATCGCAACCGATTACCCCGAATAATAAAAACAACATGACCCAGACTAAGCTTCGCTTCATTTTTCCCCTCCGTTTATTCCTTATGGATATCATTAATAATCGTAATCAGCAAGTCCGCGATCTTGGCGATAAGATATAGGAAAAAAAAGAAAAAAGCGTAGAGCGGGATAATGACCGCTGCCGCCCACCGCGGATACTCGGCGACGAAACCCAAGGCTATCGCGCTTCCGCCGACGAGCCCCAGCAATAAAAAAATCCAGGCAGCAATTTTTACAACTGCGCTGGATGTTCGCAAAAACCCCAAGTGTTGACGCATCCCACCTCCTCCATTAACTGTAATCTATATCACAAAGTAGCTCGCAATGCAAGAGAAATATGGTAGCCCCAACCGGATTTGAACCGGTGTTTAATGGCTGAGAACCATTCGTCCTAGGCCAGGCTAGACGATGGGGCCGTATTGTTTATAAATATATCATAATTTAATGAAGCGTCAAATGTTTTAACCACCTTGTTTGCTATTGCATTTCTGCATAATTTATGTATTATATGCTTAACAATGCCCGTCACTTACGCTACCCTTATGACTACGGAAAAAACTCAGGCCAAAATCGGGTTAGGAGTAAGCACTGACGCCGAAGCTATCCGGGCGGCAAGAGACGCGACCCGAGATGCCCTCTTTAAACTTGCCGGCTGTAAGCCCGGGCTTGCGCTGGTTTTCTCGGCGTTTGAGTCGGGAGCCGCCAACGCCCTTAAAGCAATCGCGGCGCTGCTGGAAGATACTCCGATTATCGGCTGCAATAGCGCGGCCATTCTCACCAATAAAGGAATCTCCACCAGCGGCGCGGCGGTGATGCTTTTTGCTTTTCCCGAAGGCGTATATTGCAACATCGCGGCCGCCAGAGATATTGATCAAAATCTAACCCATAGCTCCGGCGGCGAACTCGGAGATAAGCTGTTATACGGCTTTCATAATATACCTCGAGACTTCAGCCTCTTCTTCTCCGATACCTCTCTGGCCACCGGATCGATGCTTCTCGAAGGCCTACAGGATAAATTAGGCAGCAGCTTTCCTTTGGCCGGCGCCTGCGCCGCCCAGGAACTACACCTTCCTAAAACGTATGTGTATTATAATCAAGAGGCTATCTGGAACGCCTGCGCCGGAGTATTATGGGGAGGAAAACTCAGTTACGGTTTCGGTTCGCAGCATGGCTGGAAACCGCTGGGCAAACCCCGCACCGTCACCAGCGCTACCGGCAATATCGTCCATGAAATTGACGCGACCCCCGCGGTTGAGGTCTATAAAGACTACTTCGCCGTCGATACCCAGCATCTGAAGAAAGACCTGCGCCGGATTTCCATATTTTATCCGATAGGCATTCATCTGGCCGGAGAACAAGAATACCTTTTGCGTAATCTCCTCTCCGTCCTTGAAGACGGATCGCTGGTATTCCAGGGCAGCGTCCCTCAAGCAAGCCAAATCCGGCTGATGATCGGGACCAAGGAGTCTTGCCTGGAAGCGACCCGGCTGGCGGCTGCGGATGCTAAAAGAGGCCTCTACAGCTCCATATTGAAACCGCGGGGCACGCAAGGTGTGCTTATCTTTGATTCGATATCACGCTACCTATTGTTGGGCCGGCAAGCGCACCGGGAGATCGAGCTTTTGCGGGAAGAATTCGGGCCGGATGTACCGTTGGCGGGTTTCTACTCTCAAGGAGAACAAGCGCCTCTGCATGCATTTGGTTATCACGGAAAGACTTATTTTCTTAATCAAACCATAACGGCGGTTGCTATCGGAATGTAACCGTACTGATCATGGCTAATGAATACCTCTTTAATATTCTCGGTATCACGCTTATTCTGGCGATTTTAGCTTTGGTCATTACTCTCTGGACCAAAATGGAAAAAATAAAGGAATTACAGCTGATCACCGATAACCTCAAACGCTCGCTTAACGAAATGGATGAGCAAGCCAAGCTTATTGTGCGCACGGATATGGAGCTGAATAAAACACAGGAGGAACTAGACAAAAAGATTACCGGCCTATATACTTTGCAGAGGCTTTCGCGGGCGCTAAACACGACGCTCGAAGAAAACTCGATCTTTAAAATGGTGGACGGCTCTACGCTGCAGGATTTAGGATTTGAAAGGGCCGCGGCCTTTTTATGGAATCATAACTCGCGAGAATTCGTCCTGCGGCTTTCTCTCGGGTACCAGAATGAACAAAGCGCCGTCATTACGCAAACAGTCAATAAAGATAAGGACTGGTATAATGCGGTTATCCAGAGATTGCGGACAGTCTCTTCACTGTCGCTGGATCAAGATAAGGCGCTCAAAGAGAAGATAACCCGCCTTTTTTTAGCTGACCCGTTCATTATCGTGCCTATCCTTCCCAAAGAAGGCGATAAGGGATTTTTTATCGTCGGCACGCAAAGCCCAGAAGTTACCATTACCGAGGGGGACGAGGAATTAATTGCTATTCTGACTAACCAGCTCGGCCAAGCCCTGGAGAACGCCCGCCTTTTTGAAGACACCTGGCGCGCGCAGCAAGATCTGGAGAATAAGGTCGAAGAACGAACCCAGGCCTTAAGCCTGGCATTAGACGAGGTCGGACGGATCAGCAAACGCAAGACGGACTTCATATCTGCGGTTTCGCATGAATTACGCACGCCGCTAACTTCTATTAAAGGATATGCCTCCATCTTGCTTACGGGCAAACTCGGAGACATCCCCCCAGAAGCCCGCCTGCGTCTGGAAAAAATCAACCGCCACTCCGACGAACTAACCCATTTGGTTAACGATTTGCTGGATATCTCGCGCATTCAGTCCGGAAAGGTCGCCATGAAACAAGAGCCGGTTAATCTGCATACCGCTGTTGCCGCCGTATTCGACCTATTGGCTGTGCAACTTAAGGAGCGGCAGATCGACACCGGCTTAGAGATCGGGCAGGACGCGGCATTCGTGTACGCCGATGCCAACCAATTAAGCCGGGTATTCATTAATCTGATCGGAAACGCCCTGAAATTCACTCCTGAAAAGGGCAAGATATCCGTCCGCACTCATCTGGCCGGCGATATGATCCGGATTGATGTCTGCGATACCGGATGCGGCATAAGTGAAGACGCCAAAGAAGCGGTCTTTGAAGAATTTTACCGCGTGGATAATGCCATTAATCAACAAGTTAAAGGAACCGGGTTAGGTTTAAGCTTGGTCAAAAATATTGTTGAAGCCCATGGCGGTAAAATTTGGGCGGAAAGCAAGCCGGGCAACGGAGCAACTTTTAGTTTTACGCTGGCCAAACCAGGCTAAAGAAGGAGTTGTCCAATATGGCGATTAAAATTTTGATTGCGGATGACGACCCGGATATCCGGGATGTTTTAAAACTTACTCTTTCCGAAGAGAATTATGAGGTTACGGAAGCTCCCAATGGTGAAGAAGCGCTGAAGCTTATCATGTCTAAGCCTCTTGACCTTATTTTACTGGACTACAAAATGCCTAAAATGGATGGACAACAGGTATGCCGCGAGGTAAAAAAAGACCTACTCCTGCGTCATGTCCCCATAATTATGGTTACCGGAAAAGGCGAGATCGATGATAAGGTCGGCGGGATTAACGCCGGCGCCGACGATTACATCGTTAAGCCATTCGAGCCGGTGGAGCTCCTGGCCCGGATCCGGATGATTCTGCGCCGCACCGAAAGAGACTTGGAAGCCAACCCGCTCACCCGGCTTCCCGGTAACGTCTCAATTTTGAATGAGCTTTCCCACAGGCTGGAAAATCAAGCCCTCTTTTGCGTGCTTTACGTCGACCTGGACAAGTTCAAATCCTATAACGATAAATATGGATTTGAACACGGAGATGACGTTATCCGGGAGACCGCCCGAATTTTAATCCGGGTAACTCAGCAATACGGCAACCCCGATGATTTTATCGGCCATATCGGAGGTGACGATTTTGTGGTCGTAACTACTCCGGCAAACGCCGATGTAATTTGTAAAGGGATAATCTCGGAGTTCGAAGCCAAAATTCTCTCTTTTTACAATGAAACCGACGCTCAGGCCGGATATATTATCGCTAAAGACCGGCAGGGTAAAGAACAGAAAATGACCCTACTCTCGCTTTCGATCGGGGTCGTATCGAATGAATACCGCAAGTTAGATCACGTAGCCCAAATCGGCGAGGTTGGAGCGGAATTAAAAGAATACGCCAAGCATCTGGGCGGCAATCATTTTGTCAAAGACCAGCGCCGAGAAGAATAAATCCGCGATAATTTAAAACCCCCCGTTATCAACTGCAGCTTAATGATAACGGGGGTTTTAAATTCGCAGCTATTCTTGCCGGGCGAAAAATCCGAAAATTTATGCGCGGGGAGGGAGTTGAACCCTCACAGCTTCAACAGCCACATGCCCCTCAAACATGCGTGTCTGCCATTCCACCACCCGCGCGTCACTCACTATAGCTTTGTCAATAGTGGTTAAGTAAACCGTTTGACAGTGGTTTACTTATTTAATGCTTTGTTCGC
>JBFZAQ010000102.1:0-3476 GCA_041308885.1 Candidatus Omnitrophota bacterium
TACTGAGCCGCCATGCTGCCGAAGAACATAAAGGTTTCTTTGACTTCAAGGGTATTCTGGACGCGGCAACCAAGGCCGGGCTGACTATTGTTGACTATCGGCGGTTTCTTGCCGGAGCGAATCAATTATTCATTCTTAGGTCAAGATGAAAGTATTATTAATTAATCCCCCTTATGATGTAAAACGCTATATGGGCAAGCTTTCGAAGATTGCTTTTGTTTTTCAGCCTATTGGTTTAACCTATATCGCAGCTTACCTGCGCCGGAATAAGGTCGAAGTCAAAATTTATGATTCCCAAGTAGAGCCCAGATCCATCGCCGAAGCTGTTGGTGAGTTCAGCCCGGATATTGTGGGGATTACCTGTGTTACTGCCTTGGTTTACAGCACCATTGAAGTCGCTAAACAAATTAAGCGGGATTTTCCCAACATTATAATTATTGCGGGCGGCATTCATCCGAGTATCCGGCCCGAGGATTTGCTGGAGGAGCCGGCCATTGATTATCTGGCGGCCGGAGAAGGTGAAGTGACCATGTGGGAATTTGTTGATTGCCTGGCCCAGGGTAAAGACCCTTCCGGGGTTGCCGGAATTATTTGCCGGCGGAATAATCAAATTGTGCGGGCTGCGCCTCGGCCGATGCTTAAGGATATCGATGCCTTTCCCGAGCCGGCCTGGGATTTATTGCCAATGGACAAATATAAAGTTTCTCCCGATTGCCGCACGGATGACGCGATTGGCGTGGTGCTCACTTCGCGCGGCTGCCCATTTGATTGTATTTTTTGCTCAAATCGCCTGCTGACCAAGCAGACCTACCGGGCGCATTCGGTGGAGCGCGTTTGCCGGGAGGTTGATAATTTAATCAAGCGTAACCGGGTTAAGCAATTATTTATCCAGGATGATAATTTTGCGGTAGATAAAAAGCGCGCCAAAGACATCTGCCGGGAGTTCATGCGCCGAGGTTTTCAGCATATAATTTCCTGGTGGGCGGAAGCGCGCATTGACTGCGTTGACGAAGAGCTTTTGATGTTGATGGGGCAGGCAAATTGCCGGATCATTTCCTATGGCCTGGAGTCGGGTAATCAGCGTTTGCTTGATTATATCCAAAAAAATATCACACTGGAGCAGGTTAAAAAGGTTATTGCTTTAACCAAGAAGGCAGGGCTGGAGATCCGCGCTACTTTTATTTTGGGGCTGCCGACTGAAACTCGCCGAGAGAGCCTGCAGACAATCCGCTTTGCTAAACAGCTTCCCATTGACCAGGTGCGTTTCGCGATTGCCACTCCTTTTCCCGGGACCCGGCTTTGGGAGATTGCCCGGCAGGAGGGGACTTTGTCGTTCACCAGCTGGAAGCAGTTTAGCATGATGTCGGGATATTCCCGAGGTTTACCGGTTTATGCCCCCAAGGGGAGAACGCCTCAAGAGCTGGCTTGTTTGCAGCGGAGGGCTAATTTAGAGTTTTATTTTCGCTGGCAGATTATCGCTACTTTTTTAAGAAGAATCAAGGATCCGCAAGCGCTACGCGACCTCGCCTATGGCGCGTGGCGTTTTATTCTGGCGACTATTTTTCCCGACAAGTAAGGAGATATGAAGATGATTTCTTTTTCCAGTTTAGCCATAAACTTCCGTTATATGATGCATCAGCGTAAACCGCAGTTGATTGCCCGCGCCGGATTGGGATATGCCCGCTATTTAATGGGTAAGAAGCCGCGGTTGCGTTATGTCGATGTCATTGTGGATTACGGATGTAATTTAAGCTGTGAGCATTGTTCCTGCGCCAGCCTCAGGGATCCCTCGCGTAAGATTATGACGCCAAAAGACTGGGGTGTAGTGGCGCGCCAGGCCGAAGCACTCGGAGCAGTCATCTTTGGGGTCCAGGGAGGCGAGCCGCTTATCTATCCTAAACTGGGCGAGGTGATCCAAGAGATCTCAGCCGCACGCAACTTCATTTCTTTAAAAAGTAACGGTACGGTGGTTTCCTCCGAGCTCTTCCGGAAGTTGAAGCGCTGGAAGGTTGATAGCGTAACCATTGGATTCGGCCCGGTACCCAATGAATTTGAATTTGATGATTATGATTTAATCACCCGTCGTTTGAATGACGCCTTTGCTACGTCTTTAAACGCCGTGCGCCTGCTTGCCGAGGTCGGCATAAAACCGATGATGAGCGTGGTTATCAGCCGGCGCAATATTCGCAGTAAGGTTTTTTTGGGAATGATTAATTTGGCCAAGGAGTATCATTGTGTGCTTAATTTGGCTTTGGCCGTTCCGGTAGGCAGTTGGGAGCGCGATTATGATCTTATGCTCACCAGCCAGGACCGCGAGGAATTAAGAATATTGATGCGTCAAAATCCGCACGTGCGCACGGATTTTGAATCTAACTGGTGCATTAACGGCTGCGGAGCGCTTAAAGAGAAAGTTTATATTTCCCCTTACGGAGATGTCTTGCCTTGTCCGTTTATTCACATCTCATTCGGCAATGTTTTACGCGAACCATTACGGGCAATTTGGGAGAGGGGGATTAAAACCAAGGCCTTAGGCGAATACGCTCCAGTTTGTCTGGCCGCTGAAGACCGGGTTTTTTTGTCGTATTTGGAGACGGCTAAACGCAAGAATATTCAGTTGCCGATTCGCTGCGATGACCCGGAGGTCGCCGATATTTTGGCCACGACGTATCGCCAACGAACGGCTTCAGCCAACTAATTAATGCAGATACCGCAGAGCCTTAAGCCTCAGTTTATGGACCAATATATCGAGGTTGAGCGCGTCGGCTGTCCCGGGTGCGAGTGCC
The DNA here is from genome assembly GCA_041308885.1 of Candidatus Omnitrophota bacterium. Classification (GTDB taxonomy): domain Bacteria; phylum Omnitrophota; class Gorgyraeia; order Gygaellales; family Profunditerraquicolaceae; genus JBFZAQ01. The sequence goes on from JBFZAQ010000102.1 coordinate 2,784, forward strand.
GGGAAAGCCGCCCGTTAACTCAAGCTTGTGATTGGGATTATCTCACTACAGCTCAGATTTTTCAGATTGTGCGCTGTGTTCGCTGCGGCCTTATTTATGTTAATCCCCGGCCGAAGCTGACGGATATCGCTAAAATTTATCCGGCCGAATATTCGGCTTATCATTTTGATCATATTCGTAATCCTTTAATCCGGCGGGCTCGCGCGTTTATGCAGCAAGGAAAGGGCAAGGCCATTACGCGATATCTGGGAACGATCCGCAGCGGCGCGCGGATTGTTGATGTGGGGTGCGGAAGCACGACGTTGCTGGCGCTGATTAGAGCTGCTTATCCGTATAATCTCCAGCTGTACGGCAATGATTTTAGCGCGCAGGTAATCGAGAATATTATCGCAGCCGGGTTTCAAGCTATGCCGGGAGCCTTTGAAGCCGTCCAATGGCCGGATAATTTTTTTGACGTGGTTGTCATGAACCAGGTAATCGAGCATCTCTTTGATGTCCCGGGGTGCCTGAACAAAGCCTTAAGCGTCCTTAAGCCGGGCGGAATTCTTTTTATCGAGACGCCTTCGCAAGAGGGGCTGGATGCCGTTTTGTTCAAGCACAATTATTGGGGCGGATATCATGTCCCCAGGCATTTGCAAATTTTTAGTTCGGCAACCTTGCGTCAAACGCTGGAGAGGCGGGGGTTTGCGGTAA
>JBFZAQ010000103.1:0-5759 GCA_041308885.1 Candidatus Omnitrophota bacterium
CAGAAAGAAAAGGAACGGTTTGCTTACCAGCCGTTCCTCTTTCGATCGGTTAAAATGATAAATAAGAATAACGTGCGAAAACCCTTCAATGTCCTTTATTCCAGCCTGATATTTTGGAAATAACTGGATAGTACCGATAACACCTTTCTCGAACTTACCTTGAATGGGTATTCCATTGGGTTCTTTATACGGCGTGTGAATAATGCCAATCGGCCTGATCTTAATGGATTTCTTCATTTTTAAAAGGTCACTACTTTATCAGATTCTTTAACGATGTCGTACATGTCCTTCATGGTTGAGATTGGGCACATCTCAGAGCCTTCCTGTTCCCGGGATTTAATACAGCTTCCGCAGGCGTAGATCTTACCTCCGGCTTGCATGAACTTATTAGCCTGATCAATGGTGTTGAACTTATCAGTGCTGACTAACTGGTACTCCACACCTTTGCCCATGAAAAAGATTTTGACTTCGTCTTTCTGCCCAAGCGCGAAATTGGCGTAGCGGATCGCGTTCCAGCATGTCTCCGCGTCATTGCTTGAAATAACAACTCCGATTTTCATATCATATTCCTTTCTTTTTAATCTGCTCCACCAACGCCACCGCAAGGCTTGCCATCTGGTTCGTGAAAAAAGGCTGCTCTCTTTATTTATGCCGATATTTTATAACTCTCGCTTTTTCCAAAGTAATAAGCCCCTCTTGGACCACCTCGTCTAAAAACGGCAGCAAGGAATTCAGTTTCTCTTCGGAATCAACGATCTCAATAACTACCGGCAGGTCTTCGGATAAACGAAGCAGCTTTGCGCTATGCATGCGGCTATCCGCGCCAAAACCCATTATTCCTCGCAGGACCGTAGCCCCCGCCAGATTCAATTCCCGGGCTTTTAACACAATCTGCTCATAGAGAGCTTGGCCTTTATGCTGGTCGCTCTCCCCAATAAATATTCTTAACAACATCCCTTCTTCCGGTATATGCATTGCGTCTTCTCCTATTTATAAAGATTAATAACTGACCTGGCTAATCCGTAACCTAAGAATACTAACCCAATACCCAAAAAATTAGACAAAATAATGTTCACTAACGCAATACTATGCTCCCCGCTTCTCATGAGATTGAAATTTTCCAAGGCAAAGGTGGAGAAAGTGGTAAATCCTCCCAAGAGGCCGACAAAAATAAACATCCGGATACCGGAGGAAACCACGACCGCTTCAAATAATCCCCAAATGAACCCCATGATCAGCGACCCTAATATGTTTATTATTATAGTGCTTACCGGGAACACCCCGCCGGAAAGCCTATAATCAATCCCCGACAACAAGTATCTGGCGATAGTCCCGATCGCCCCCCCCAGACCAATCCAAATTATCTTGGACATAAAAAATAACTCCCCTATTTACACCCGTTTCCTCTTTACCGGATCCTGCCAACCCACAAGCCTTTCTTTCTGCATACGGGTTGAAGTTTCCGCTGCCCTTAAATGCCTTGCGCTTAAGCTTCTGCCCTCAAAAACAATTTCTTAAGCCACAACGGTAATTTTCTGCCCGCCAATCTCAACCAGGTCTCCGCCATGCAGCTTCCTACGCACCCGCGACTCAACCGTCCCATTAACCTGAACCGCGCCCGAATGAACCTGTTGTTTAGCTTGCGCCCCGCTGGCTGCAAGCTCCAAGGCTTTGAGTAAATTATCCAACTCCACAAATTCGCCGCGTAACTTAAATTCCATAGCGCCTTATATCATTATACCGCTGCATCTTCGATCATTTTAAAAAATCAATATAAACCGCGGCCAGTATGGCCAGAGCAGAAGAAACGAATATTATTAAGTAATTGATCCTGTCCTTATTTGAGCTTAAGGCGCAGAGGATAGAACCAATCAGCTCGCGGTCATCCCTAGCTATTGCTTCGCCCCGAGCGATCTTATCCATAAGATTGCTTCTCACAATAAGCCGGTGCCGCGCCCGATCTACCTTAAATTTGTAAACAAAAAAAATGAAGAACCCAAAAACCCCGATATACCAGGCAATTTCTCCGTACAGTGGTTGCCAATGAGTTAGCACAGTAACTACGCGCACTGCTATCGTAGATATCATGCCGATGATAAAAAATATCCACGATGCCCGGCTCTCCCGGCACCTCTTAAATTCTCGGCAATTAATACAGGTTTTAGCCGTCATCTCCACCTCCGCAAGCCGCGGGCCCTGCGGCGCGCCTAATCGGGACATTGAGCTCTGGATAGCAATCGGGCATATTGCTAAAATATCCGGAGTCTCTTATTTTTTTTAAATGCTTTAACCGCCTCCATGGCCCACAATGGAAAAGAAGAAATTGCGATAACCAACAGCCAATCAAAGACACTCAGCGGCTCGGTCTTGAATATCCGGCGAGAAAACGGTAGATATACGGCGGCCATCTGCAAAGCAAAAGAGAATAAAGCCGCGGCTACCAGTTTTTTATTGCTTAAAAAACCCAGCTTGAAAATGGACTCGGTCATACTGCGGCAATTAAATGAATGAAACAGCTGGGAACAAGACAGCACAATGAAAGCCGCGGTCCGGGCCCGGCCGATACCTTCTTTTTCCACAAGCAAGACCAGGCTGAAAGCCGCCAAACTGCAACAGGCGATAAATGCCCCCTGCATCAGCATAAGCATAGCCCGGTCTTTAGTAACTACCGACTCGTGAATCTTGCGAGGCTGGCGCAACATAACATCAGCATCGACAGGATCAACCCCTAATGCCAAAGCCGGAAACCCATCGGTAACTAAATTAACCCAGAGGATATGAATCGGCAATAGAGGCGCCGGTAAACCGATAAGCGAAGCGCAAAACATAGTCAAAATCTCTCCCGCGTTACACGATAAAAGATAGTGCACGAACTTCTTTATATTGTCGTATATGCCGCGCCCCTCTTCCACCGCCGAAACTATCGATGCGAAATTATCATCGGTAACCACCATATCCGAGACTTCTTTAGTCACATCAGTCCCGGTTATACCCATGGCCACCCCAATATCCGCTTCTTTGACTGCCGGAGCGTCGTTAACGCCGTCGCCGGTCATAGCCACTACCTGCCCAATGCCGCGCCAGGATTTAACTATCCTTAACTTATGCTCCGGAGAGACCCGGGCATAAACCGGGATCTTCTCGATTTGCCGCGCCAGCTCCTCATCGCTAAGATCATCCAGCTGGGCACCGGTAAGAGCCAGAGAATCCTGGGTAAAAATTCCTAATTCTTTAGCCACCGCTACTGCCGTATCCTTATGGTCACCGGTGATCATAATCGTTTTTATCCCCGCGAGCTTACACTTGGCCACCGCTTCTTTAGCTTCCGGACGCGGCGGGTCAATCATCGCCATTAAACCCAGAAAGGTCAGCTGCTTCTCAACGGCGGCAGCCTCAAAACGAGTAGGAGTCGGGCCTAGATCTCGAGAAGCAAAGCCCAAGACACGCATCGCTGCGTTAGCAAATTCAGCATTAGCGGCCAGAATCCTACGCTTATCATCATCAGTTATCGCTCGGATGCGGCCTCCCTCAAAAATACTTTCACAATCATTAAGCAATATATCCGGCGCGCCTTTTACGTAAGCTGTTAAAACTTCACCGTGTTTACGCACCACGGTCATCTTCTTACGCTCGGAATCAAAGGGTATCTCATCGACAAACGCGAAAACCGGCTCTAACGGCTCCTTCCAGATACCGGCCTTAGCCGCAGCCACTAACAAAGAGGCTTCCGTAGGATCGCCGACGATTTTATAGATTGAATTGTCTTTAACCAACTGGGCGCCGTTGCAAAGCACGCTGCATTGCAGGGCCTTCTCTAATACGGGCTGCTGGCCGGCTAACACGGGCTTGTCGAACAGCTGAAATTCTCCGTCAGGATTGTAACCAATGCCTGTCACTTTAAAGGTGCGATTGTCGGAAAATACCGCCTGTACGGTCATTTCGTTCTTGGTCAAGGTTCCGGTTTTGTCCGAACAAATAACGGTTGCGCACCCCAAAGTTTCTACCGACGGAAGCTTACGGATCAAGGCGTGGCGCTTAACCATCCTCTGCACGCCTAAGGCCAAAGCAATAGTTACTACAGCCGGCAATCCCTCAGGTATAGCGGCCACCGCTAAGCTTACAGCAGTCAAGAACACTTCGATAAGCTTACCGCCGCGCGACCACTCGAGCAAAAACACCACTCCTACCAGGATAAAACAAAGATAAACGATCCACTTGCCGAATTCTTCCAGCTTCTTCTGCAAGGGTGTAATTTCGTGTTTGATATCCTGGATCATGCCGGCAATCCGACCCAGCTCTGTGCTCATGCCAATCGACGAAATTACGGCCCGGGCTTTCCCGGAGGCTATCGAGGTACCCATATAAACCATATTTACTCGATCAGCCAAAGAAACATCTTTTACTTCTAAAGCCGCTACGGTCTTCAGAACTGGGGTTGACTCTCCAGTAAGGCTGGCTTCTCCAGCGCTAAAATTGGACGTCAACCAAGTCAACCGGCAGTCGGCAGGGACATGGTCGCCAGCTTCCAATTCTACTAAATCCCCGGGCACCAGTTCTCCCGAAGGGATAACGCCGCGTTGGCCGGACCGAATTACTTTTGCAGTAGGCGAAGATAGCTTTTTTAAAGCGGCCAGGGATTTTTCCGCGCGGTATTCCTGGATAAAGCCCAAGATAGCATTAAGGATAACAATAGCCACAATGGCCAAGGCGTCAATCCATTCTTTAAAAAATCCCGAGACTAGGGCTGCGCCGACCAATATCCAAATAATGAAATCCTGAAATTGCTCAAAAAATATCCGCAAAGGAGAACGGCCCTTCTTCTCCTGCAATTGATTAGGCCCGTATTGCTTTTGCCTTCTTTCCACTTCTGCGGCAGCCAGCCCCCTGGCTAAATCCGTATTTAAGGAAGAGGCTGCTTCGTCAACTGCCAAATGCCAAACCTGCCTATTTTCTCTCATCTGTCTTTGCTCTTTCCTTTTTTTTATACTTTGCTTTGATTACTTCGATTATGGCGGGCAAAACCGAAAGAATAATGATCAACAGCATGACCAAAGAAAGATTATCCTTGACCAGCGGAATATTGCCAAAAAAGAAACCCGCGGCCGCAAAAAGAGCTACCCAAGCTACCCCGCCTGCCACATTGTAAAAGAAAAACTTGGGATAATCCATATGAATGAACCCCGCCACAAACGGGGCGAAGGTCCGCACCATCGGGACGAAACGGGCCAGAATAATGGTCTTGCCGCCATATTTCTTAAAGAACTGGTGCGTTCGGTCAAGGTATTCTTTATTGATGAGGCGCGAATGCTTGCCTTCGATCAGCCGCTTCCCCAAATACCTGCCTACGGTATAATTGATGCTGTCTCCCAGTATGGCAGCGAACATTAAAACCACGGCTACGAGAAGAGGATGAAAAACCCCGGTCGCCGATAAAGCCCCAATCACAAACAGCAAGGAATCCCCGGGCAGAAATGGCGTAACTACCAGCCCGGTTTCAGCGAAGATCACCGCGAACAGAATAAGATAACTTAAATTACCAAAATGCTGAATAACATAAATCAGATGCTTATCAAAATGAATGATGTACTCAAACATAGTTTACGACCTCTGCCTTCAAAATAATTTTGCGGCTGGGCTAATTATATCACTTGCGCTTCCAAATCACAGAAGTAAAACCGGTTTTCCCGGCAAGCCACTTCGCCTTTCCTGATATTCAACGGCTGAGAAAATAACGGGCCGGCAAAGACAAAAGAATGAAA
>JBFZAQ010000104.1:0-2987 GCA_041308885.1 Candidatus Omnitrophota bacterium
GTTCATTATTTATCATATTATTTTATTCTTCGATGGGACCCGGTCAATTCAGGTTGTTTGGGGGATAATCATTTTATTCGCCGCTTTTCTTTTTTTTCAGAAAACCCAGCTTGAAGTTTTAAATTGGCTGTTGACTAAACTTTTTGGGATATCGGTTATCGCGACTCTGATTATTTTTCAGCCGGAGATTCGTAAAGGTTTAGCCAGGCTTGGCCAACTTCATATATTTACCCCTGCGCTCAAGACCGAGGAATTGGACAAAATTCTTACTCTGGTCGCCCGGGCAGCCGAGGAGTTGTCGAAAAATAAGCAAGGGGCCTTGATTGTGATTGAGAATAATGACCATTTGGCCGCTTTTGTGGAAAGCGGAGTAATTGTCGATGCTCAGGTTTCCGCGGAGCTTATTGAAACTATATTTTCGCACCATAGCCTCTTGCACGACGGGGGATTAATTATTCAGAACGGCCGGATCTCCGCGGCGGGCTGCATTTTTCCCATTACTCAGAACCCCGATATTAACCGGATATTCGGTACCCGGCATCGGGCGGCGCTGGGATTAAGCGAAGAAACGGATGCGGTTATTCTGGTCGTTTCAGAGGAGCGCCAGGATATTTCGCTGGTGCATAACAGCAAGCTTCTCCGCGATCTTAGCATTACCGAGATGATCGGCAAAATCAAGACTATATTGAAAGGGGCCGATGAAAAAACCGCATACTAGTTTTAATCAGCGTCTTTCTCATTGGATCATGAGCCATCCTTGGTTAAAACTGATCGCTTTTATCCTGGCGGTTGTTGTTTGGCTCTACGTCAAAGGCGAACTTCATACCTAAGATGATAAATGTCCCGCGTTTAGGCGTGAATATCGATCATGTGGCAACCCTGCGCCAGGCGCGCCGGGGTATCGACCCGCAGCCGGTCATCGCTGCCCGGATATGCGAAAGCGCGGGTGCGGATAGTGTCGTAGCGCATTTACGGGAAGATCGCCGGCACATTCAAGCTGAGGATGTGTATCTATTGAAGCGGACAATTATCACCCGTTTGAATTTGGAGATGTCTGTCGCCGATTCTATCGTGAAAATTGCCTTGCGCGTTAGGCCGTACCAAGCCACTTTAGTTCCGGAGAAGCGCCAGGAATTAACCACCGAAGGCGGGTTGGATGTATGCGCGCAGACCTCGCTTATCAGTTCCGTAGCGGCTAAGCTGGCCCGGGCCGGCATATTAGTCAGTCTATTTATTGATCCGGTAAAAAAACAGATCGCAGCGGCCAAAAAAACGGGAGCCGCAATGATCGAATTGCATACCGGTGAATACGCGTCTGCCGTCAACGCTTCCCTCAGAAAACAGCGCTTACAAATTCTTCAGCGCGCCGCGGAATACGCCCGGGGCCAAGGTTTAATCGTCGCGGCCGGCCATGGTTTAGGCTACCAGAATGTGGCCGCGGTAGCGCGTATCGGCCAGATTGAAGAGTTTAATATCGGTTATGCGATTGTTTGCCGGGCGTTAACCGTGGGTTTGGGTCAGGCAGTCAGGGAAATGAAGCAGCTTTTAGCGAGGGCGTTGTGATCGGTATCGGCGTGGATATTACGGAAGTTGGGCGTTTGCGCCGGGCCGTAAATAAATGGGGCGATGGTTTCCTTAGCCGTGTCTTTACTCAAGAAGAATTGAGTATCGCCCGCAAGCGCGCCAGTTTCTTTCAGCATCTGGCCGGCCGGTTTGCGGCTAAAGAAGCCGTCTTTAAAGCCCTGGGAGATGAGTCTCTCGGATGGCACGATGTCGAGATTGTGAATGATGATGCGGGTAAACCTCATTGTAAAATCTTGAACGGTAAAGGCCGCCGGGTTACCGTTGCCATATCTATTTCGCACGTGAAAAGCTATGCGGTTGCCAACGCAATTATTACGCCGAAGCCGTAACGCGCATAAGGGGGATTTTGGGCATATCCTGATTATAGCCGGTTCGGCCCGTTATTCCGGGGCGGCGGTCTTATCGGCTGGGGCGGCCTATCGCAGCGGGGCGGGGCTGGTGACATTGGCTATCCCCCGGGGAATTAATAATGCGGTTATTAAGGTTAAGCCTCTGGAGGTCATGACGCTGCCGTTGCCCGAAACAAGCGTTGGCACGATCTCCCCGGCCGCATATTCCAGAATTTGTCAGGCCGCTTTGTCGTGTGATGTTGTAGTCATCGGCCCCGGCTTATCGACTCAGGTCGCGACTAAAGAACTGGTCAAGCGTCTAATCGCGAACCTGGTTAAACCGTTGATTATCGATGCTGACGGCCTGAATGCCTTGGTTGGATGTGTCTCCCAGCTCAAAGCTATAAAATCCGGCGGATCCCGGCCGATTATTACGCCCCACCCCGCTGAGTTAGCCAGATTAATCGGCTTATCGGCACGCCAGGTACAAAAAAACCGAAAAATAATTGCACAAAAGTTCGCAATCAAGTATAATATAAATTTAGTCTTGAAGGGGCGGGGGACAATTGTTACTGACGGGACCCGGACGTATATAAATACCACCGGTAATCCCGGGATGGCTACGGCCGGCAGCGGTGATGTTTTGACCGGAATGATCGCGGCTTTTCTCGGTCAGGGCCTAAACCCGTTTGCGGCGGCTAAATACGCGGTATATTTGCATGGCTTATCCGGTGATTTAGCGGCGAAAGTTAAGACTCAGATGGGAATGATCGCGTCGGATATTGTTCAGAGAATCCCTGATGCAATAAAGAAGTGTACCTTAAGATGCCGGCGTAGCTCAGTAGGTAGAGCGTCTGTTTTGTAAACAGATGGTCGGGGGTTCGATTCCTCTCGCCGGCTTTAATTCGGGAATAGATAGACGCATGACGCAGGTTCCGTAGGACGTCAAAGCGGAAGTAAATTCAACTGAAATTCATTGAAATTAATAGAAATTCATAGAAATTGAAAAGATATTATAGCGAACGAACTGTCCTTTGACAATGTCTGCGAAGCAGACAATAAGAAGCAATCTAA
>JBFZAQ010000105.1:0-9307 GCA_041308885.1 Candidatus Omnitrophota bacterium
ACATCGAAAATCAAACAACTGACCTGCGCGTAAGCCGAAGCCAGAAGGCTTCCGCCTTGAGGCGTAGTTTGATCCACAAAGGGGGCCTGCCGGTCAACCCAAAGTTCAAAACTCAAGATATTGCCTTCCATCCAGCCCCATTTGGTAGTAAAGGCCAGTACATAAAACGGATGTTTGCCCGACGGAATACTGTCATCTTCAAACTGATAAACGGCATCCCCGGCATCCACCGTCAGATCGGGAGCAGTGTCTAAAGACACCGAAAACCCTTCCACGAATTGGCTAAGTTCAGCGTTGACCACCCAGCTAAAATAGGGGTCATTATCCCGCTGCCAGGCCCGCTCGGTAATCAGGCTGCCTAAGACTTCGCCGCGCGCGGTTAAATCCGAAATCACGATTGCCGGCCCCGGCGGCAGCACGATAACCCCGTCGCCCAGCAAGTGCAATAAACCTAAACGCAGCTGAAAATTGGGGCTGGCCGTACCAGCCGCGTTCAGAAAACCTTCTCCGATCGCCGACTGCGCCACCGTGTTATTTACCGAAGCCTGCGTCCCCCCGCCGTTAAGAAAAGTTACCACGCCGGCCGCGTAAGATGCGCTGGAGGCGTCGAGGGCGTGGGCGGCTCCTACGAACCGAAAGATAAAAACTAAGGCCAGAGAACTGAATAATATGGGTGTCATGGTATCGAGGTGTCAGAGTGTCAGAGTATCAGAATGTCAGAGTGTCAGAGTTATAGACGCGCTTTAACGCCTTGTATTAAAGAATGTAACAATACGCCTACATCACGACGCATACTGTCTAGACTTTTATATTGTTCTTCATTTATATACTTTAACTCGAGAGATACCTCCAATAAATATTCCGATTCGACTAATGATCTATTAGCTATATTGAGAAAATTCAGAAATTCCTTCTTACTTACACACGCCTGCCCCTCGACAATATTTGTTGGAACAGATAACGCTGCGCGCCTAAGCTGCGCAGTTACCCCAAATTCTTCGAATTTAGGAAAATCTTTAACCTGTTTATAAACTTCAATCGCAAAAGCATGGGCATTCTTCCAAACAATTAATTTCTTATATCCTTTTTCCATGACACCTCTGGCACTTTGACACTTCTGATACTTTGACACTCTAACACATTGACACCTCTGATACCCTGAACTTCAACTAACAGGAACTTGCGCCACAAACTCCCTACTTTGGCTATCGCCTTTGAATTTAAACTCCGCCCTGATCATCTTCGGTAAATCCGCGCAGCCGGCAGCCCAGGCCGGATGCCAAGCCGTTCCGTCGCTATAGCTAAAACCGCAGGCCTCTAAACCCTCAAGAAAATTTTCCTGATTGGCCGTGGTTATCCCGTTGAAATCCGCCGGATCCTGCGTGTAATGCTCGAGCGTGCCGGCAGCCGGGTTACAGACATAACGCGCTTCCACCAAGCTATTCTCCCGGGCAAAAACAAAACTAACCTCGCCGGCCGTGCCGGAAACGCCGCTTACCGGATTCTCCAGCCGGGCCAACGAAGATACTTCTTTGCTGAAGAACAAAGCACAGCGGCGCTGTCTCTGCTCTTTGGCCAGCGAAGTCTGGATCGTACGCGAGGTGCGAAACAACCCGGTTATCGATAATAACACCAACCCGATCACGATGACGAAGATGGCGAAGGCGACGAGAAGTTCAACCAAAGTAAATGAATTACGAGAAATCATACTTATTCTAGTATAAGTTAATATCAAATTAACAAAGCACAAATGACAAAAAAGCACAAATGACAAATAGCAAAGAACAAATCATTACTCCGCGCTCTTGTTTTGCACGATTGCAGCGAAGATACGAGTAAGCTGCAAAGCTTCATCCAGAAGCGGCTCGATAGCTAATTCATGATTCTTGTTTGCATGAGCCAAAAGCTCAAGCCAATATTTGCTTTCCTTTGCTTCCCTTCTACAAATGCTAATTTTATGATAAAAATCTCTTTTTGAAGAGGCATCATTGGCTTCACGGTAATTTGCCCCAACCGAAGTAGACGCACCGACCAATTGACTAATCAGTTCGCGATTAATTACATCCTTCTGATAATGCCGACAAAGATTGATAACAGCTTTAGAGAATTTCAACGTTCTTTCCTCGAGATCATATTTCTTACCCGACATATCCGAATTCGTATTTGAAATTTGTCATTTAGATTTGTTTTGGTATTTGAATTTTGTCATTTGAACTTAAGATTATTTGACGCCCGCCTTCTTCTGCATCGCCACCATCAGCGCCTGCGCGATTGCCGGATCGTCGGGCTTTAATTTCGCGGCCTCGCTAAAGGCCTGGATAGCGGTATCCACGTGCCCGGCGTCCAGAAAAATCACCCCCAGATTATAATGCGACTCGGCTATTTTGGGATTATAAGTCAAGGCCTTGCCGTAGAACTCCACGGCTTGCTGCAAATTACCCATCCGGTGATAGGTGTTGCCGATATTATGATAGGCATCGGCATAATCCGGCTTTAAGGCCACCGCGCGCAAGAACTCCTTTAACGCCGCCTCGGTATTGCCCTCCTGGCCGTAGATATCGGCCAGGTTATTGCGGGCCCGGGCGCTGTTTACCGAAACCTCCACTGTTGAGCGCCAGAACCGATTGGGGGTCTGCCAGTCTTCGGTCCGGATGACCGTGCGCACCGCCAAAACCGCCAGCAAAGCGCATAACCCGACGGCTAAATGCCCGCGATACTGGACAAACCGGCGCACAAAGGCTTCGTAACCGCAAGCCGCGAACATGCAAAATCCCAAAAATGGGAAATACATATACCGCTCGGCGATGAGCCAACTGATAGTAACCGGACTATAAGCCGGTATCAAAAATAGCACAAACAACAACAACCCAAAGAAGACCCGCGGGGCTTTCTTGTAGATCAGCGGCAAGGCTGCCACCAATAACGCCAGGATAACTAATTCCACATTCAACGCCGTGCGGGTGATTACCGGCGGTTCATGATAAAGAGTCATTTTATGCGGCCAGAAGACCAAGCCCGTATAATAAAAAACCGAATAGGCCATATTATAAATGGGGTTGGTCCAAGACCCCCCGCCCCCGCCGATGTCTTCGGCAACCTTGACGATCCGGCCCAAGACCATCTGTTTAAGAAAAATAATCCGCGCCGCGGTAACAATGACAAAAGGAAGCCACAACACCCAATTCTTCAACCGCCCGAACGCCAGGTCATACAAAATCGGCAGCAGGGCAAAAAGGGCGAAGAAGGAATACTGCCCGATCAGGAAATACCCGCACCCGGCTAAGGCCCCGATATAGTACGCCGCTCGGCGGGAAAACGGCCGTTGGGTATCGGTAGCCCGATAATAACCAAAGAAACATAACAAATACATCACGGTAATAATACTGTAGGGCCGGCCGGAGATCCAGGCCACGGCCTCGGAATGCAAAGGATGCGCGGCAAATATGAGGCCCCCCCAGAATGCCGCCGGACGCTTATACAATAACAGCAAAAATTCATAGGCCATCAAAGTCGCCAGGATATGAAAGAATATGCTGAACAAATGATATGGCAAAGGATTTAACTTCCCGATAAGGTAGCTGGCGGAATTGACCAGGCTGATCGGCGTAAACAGGTATTGCCGGGCATTGCCGATACCCGGATTTTTTACAATAGTATCGATATCATCCGAGACGAATTGCCCGTCGTAAGTATTGGCATAGAGCAAAACGCAAACGAAGATCAGTATCCAGTAGACGTGTTTTTTATTGGTAATGTCCATTAGTTAACCCCACATACTTTGTCATTCTGAAGCGCCGTAGGCGCTGAAGAATCTTACGCCAACCTAGATCCTTCGTCGCGCTTCCTGCCTGCCGGCAGGCAGGCGCGCTCCTCAGGATGACGAGAAAAAAATTTTCGTCCTTCGTGCCTCTACAACACCCCCAGCACCCGCGCCAGCTCCTGCACTGACGTAATCCCGCTGATCACCTTCTCCCACCCGTCGTTAAAGAGGAACCGGGCGCCCTTGGAGGCGTAATAACGATTGATATCTTCCGAGCTGGCCTTGGCCACAGCCAGCCGGCCGGCTTCCGGGTCCAGCACCAAGAGCTCAAAGATCCCGATCCGGCCGGAATACCCGGTATTCAGGCACTCCTGGCAGCCGTGCGGCTCAAACACCTGCAGCTCCTTAGCGGGAAACGGCGAATTCTTGTAGACCTGTTTGGCTGCCGGCTTTTTGCATTTCGGGCATAACACCCGCACCAGCCGCTGGGCCACTATCCCGTTTAAACAGGAGGCGATTAAAAACGGCTCGATACCCATATCAATCAAGCGCGTCACCGCGGAAGACGCGTCATTAGTATGCAAAGTGGACAAAACCAAATGCCCGGTAAGCGCAGCCTGGATGGCAATAGTCGCCGTCTCAAAATCGCGGATTTCGCCTACCATAATCACGTCGGGATCATGGCGCAATATCGAACGTAACCCGGTGGCAAAAGTCAGATTCACTTTCGGGTTTACCTGGATCTGCCGGCAAAAATCCAGCTGATATTCCGGCGGATCCTCGATGGTAATGATATTCTTCTCGATCCCTTTGATCATCGAAAGCGAGGCGTAAAGCGTCGTCGTCTTTCCGCTGCCGGTAGGGCCGGTAACCAGTATAATACCGGATGAACGGGAGATTAAATCAGTATAGCTGGCCAGGTTATCTTTAGGCATACCCAGCTCTTGGAGAGTCATGATCCGCTTATTCTGGCGCAGCAGGCGCAGGACAATGCTCTCTCCTTGGGTCGTAGGTATGACCGACACGCGCACATCCAGGTCCTCGCCCTCCACGTCTATTTTGAGCCGGCCGTCCTGCGGGATGCGTTTTTCGGCGATATCGAGATTGGCCATGATCTTGATCCGCGAAACAAACGCGCTGTAACGGCTGGCCTCCGGCGGGGTAATCTCTTTCAGAACGCCGTCTACCCGCAGCCTAAGGCGCATCTTTTTCTCTTGAGGTTCGATATGGATGTCGGAGGCGTTGACTTTGGCCGCTTGCAATAAAAGCAGGTTTACCGCGTCGACTATCGTCGGCTTATTGACCTCGTCGGAAACCAAAGCCTCGCTCTCCGGCCGGTCGCGGCCTTCTTGTTTGCGGCGGTCAAAGTGCGAAGCCAGCACAAGATTAAGCTCATCCTCCCGGACCAGATAAGGCCGGACAAATAAACCGGTGCGAAAACGCAGCTCTTCCAACACCGCGACATCCAACGGATCGAGCATACCCACGGCTAATTCATCGTTCTGCTTAAACAACGGCACCGCCTTCTCCTGCCAAAGATAGGCTGTGGGGAGCAAAGCTACAATCTCCGCCGCAGGCACAAAGTTAGCCAAGTTAAACCGGGCCAGGTGCAGTTTCTCCGCCAGGAAATTTATCAGCGCCTCTTCGGGGACAAAATTAAGCCGGCGGATAGCCTTGATCAGCGAAATAGAACTGCGCTGCTGTTCCAGGGCCACCGTCTTAAGCTGCTCCTGCGAAAGGATGCCGTCTTTAACCAGGCTTTGTTCGATATTCAGATGATCCATAGCTTCAGGCTCTAACACATTGACACTTTGATACGTTGATACTTTGATACCCGTCATTCGAATAAAAGTATTGGGATGTCAGAGTGTCAGAGTATCAATGTGTCATAACGCCATTAGTCTGGCAACTTACTTCTGCACCACAACCACTTCCTCGCCCGACGGGGACAAGACTTTGGCCGTGACGAAGATCAAAAGGTTCTTGCGCTGAACACTGTCGGTATTCTTCTTAAAGAGATTGCCGAGAAACGGGATATCGCCAAGAATCGGAGTCTTAGTCAGGGTTTTTGTCCGGCTCTCTTTAATCAGTCCCCCTAAGACCACCGTATCCCCGCTATTGACCACCACCGTAGTGGATAAATTGCGCGAAGTGAACTTCGGTAATTTTACGTCTCCGGTATACTCAAAATAATCCGCGGTCGCTTCGCTTACTTCCGGGATCAAAGAAAGATTTACCGTCTTTCTATCCGCGCCCACTGCCGGGATGACCTTCAATAAAATCCCCACGTCTCGGCGCAGAAAATCCTTCGGCACGTTTTTATAGGTGGTCTCCCCCGAACCGGAAAAATCCCCGTCGCCGTCAAGATCGACCTGGATCACTTCGTATTCGTAGCGGGTCGGGTAAATCCATTCATCGACGATCTTGATACTGGCCGCCTGATTGTTCAGGGTAGTAATCCGCGGGCTGGAAAGGGTTTTGATCTTCTTGGACTCTTCCAGCGCGTGCAGGACAAATTGGAACTGCGGCGACGTCAAAACCCCCTTGTAGGTAAAATTCAGGCCTTCGGTTGCCCGGGTAAAAGCCGTCCAGTCGACTCCGCTGCTATCGGAAAATCCATGGGCAAAGCTTCCGTTCTTCTCGCCCACGGCGCTATCGGCATTTAACTTCATCTCTAAGCCCAATTCCGAAGTATCGGTAATATCAATCTCCAGAAAACGGGCCTCAATCAGGATCTGGGCCGGAGTAACATCCATGCTGTACAAAATATCTTCGAGCATCTGCAAGTTCTGGGGGGTATTGCGCACAATCAAGGCGTTTAAGCGCTTATCATAAGTGAGGCTGGCGTCCGACGGCCAAGGGATAGTCTGCTTCAATGTATCTTCGATAGTGGTGATCTTGGTGACTTGCGCGGAACTGCCGCCGAGCCCCGTGTCGGTAGTGCCGGAGCCGATCGGGCTAAATTCGGTGAACAGGCCGCCGCCTTTAGCCAAATAATAAATTCTGGTCTCGACCGGTTCTTTAGCGATCTCTTCGGGATGGGCGATCCAAATAATGTCTTTATCGATGCGGTAAAATAAACCCTGGCTTTTGCTAATATATTTTATTACTTCTTCAACCGGGGTATCGTTAAAACGGGCAGTAACTTTAAGGGCCAAGTCCAGGACTTTCTGCGAAGCCACCACGTTCGCCCCTGACTCTTGAGCCAAAAAAAGGATCACGGTTTTTAAGTCTACCCGGTCAAAATCCATGTTCACTTTCCTTTTCAGCAATTTACGGATAAGCGGCGGATCTACCAATGATTGAATGGCAGAGGCCTCTTCTTTCACCGGCGGAACCACATAGGGGGGGACCTGCAGCTTAAGCACCTCTTGTTCCATGCGCCGTTCAGTTAACTCAACGTCATCTCTGAGATCATTCTTTTTCTGCTCTTCGATCTTGATCCGCGCGTTCTCAATGCGCTTCTTGGCCTCCGGAGTATATTTGATCCGCGGATTACCCTCTAGCTTGACGATCTCCTGATAATAGATAATGGCCTCATCGTAAATGCCTCCGGCGTATAACTTGTTGGCGTCTTTCCATAACTGCTCAATCTTCTCGATCTTAGCCTGGTCCTCGATTTGTTTTTTGCGCTTAGGATCGAGCGCCCCGCTGTCAGCCGAAACGGATTTAACCGCCGGCTTAACCGGCGCCGGAGTCGATACCGCAGCTTCGGCCGGCCGTTGAGCGGCTTTAGCTTCCTCCGTCTTCTGATTTTCGGCTTCTGAGCGCCAGCGTACTAATTCTTCTTTCAACTGTTTGCGCCGGGCTTCATCCGCCTGGCGCTGGGCTTCTTTAAGGGAGCGCTCGTCTTTTACCAGCTGCTGCTGGAAAGCCGCCTCCTGCTCTTTTTTACGCTTGGCGGCAAGGACTCTTTTTTCTTCCTCGCTTTTCTGCCAAGCCAAGGCCTCATTGGCGGCGAGCAGCTCTTTTTTCTTCTGAATCAAAAACTCGATCCTGCGCTGCTCGATTTCGGCCTGCCGGCGCTCTTCCTCGTCTTTATCCCGGGCTTTTTTCTCCAGTTCGCGCATCCGCTGTTCGTCTTTAATCCTGGCCAGCTCTTCCCGGCGGGCCCGCTCCTCAGACCGCTTAATCAAGGCATCCTGCGCGGCACGTTCTTTTTCAGCCGACAGTTGACGCTGCTGCTCGTCTTTCAACTGCTGTTCGTTTTTATAATCGGCAATCTGATCCAGGTACTTTTGCACATCCTTAAATAGCGGAGACTCTTTCTTGAGCTCCTGCAGCATCGCCTCGGCGTCCGAGTAACGTTTTTCGGCCAGCGCTTTTTTGGCCCCTTGAAAGAGCTGTTTTAAATCCTGCAGTCTTGACCGCTTAGCTTTGAGCGTAGCCTCATCGGGGGGAATCTCCAGCTTCTGCCGGGCTTGCCGGGCTTCGGGGCTGTCCTCCAACAGGCTTAAGATCTTAGTGATCAATTGCCCGGCCAGATCATACTTGCCTTTTTTGGCTAGATTGAGCGCGTCGATATAGGTCAAGGTAACCTGCTCATTGACCTGGCGCACCGCATCTTCCTTAGCCATGGCCCGATTGCCGCCGGGCGTAAGCGGCGCGCCGATAAAAAACGCGCAGGCAACCGCGCATCCGGCGAGACGGACTAAAAAGCTGCGTGCAAAGGCATATTTAATCATCAGGATTCCCCCCGTTTTAAGATTAATTTTTTATTATCAAGACTATTGCGTAAAACCGCGCTCTCGGCGTCGAATGAATCGACGATAAAATCACCCAGCTTCTCGCCTTGGCCCACAAATAAGGTTTCATTGCGCAAGGCGTCCTCAATAATAACCACGCTTTTAGCCCGCAGCACTGCCGTACCATGGTAGATATAACGAATAACCGGCTTAAGCTGCGGCGGATTAACCGAATCATCCGCGGCAGCCGGCATCCCTATCGGCGGCGGGACAAAGAACGGATTACTGCCGCGTAAAACCCGGGCAAAGACTTGCTGCTGGGCATCCAGCGAGACGGCCCGCGATTTAGGAAACGCCGCCAGCATCTGCAGTTGTTCCGGGTTGATATCCACAATAATATTGGCGAGGCTAAAATCTATATCAAAGAATTGCCCTGCCGACTTAACCGATAAAGACGTAATGCAAGCCTTAGGAATCACCTCCTGCAGCTGGATAATAAATTCAATTAACGACTGCGACGGAGCGGTCAATTCGATACGGGTGGCGGCTGCCCGAATAGCCGGAATTCCCGGCACCGGATCCGCGCCTACAGGCATAATCGACTTAAAACGCATCCCTTGGTCAATGCCTAATTGAGCCGCGCGTTTTATCCCGAAGAGCTGCGAGAGTAAAATTATAGCCTCATCTTCCTGCGGCAGCTTCTCTTTAAATCCCAGCCCCGGAAAGCTTATCCCCTTAGCGAGCGCTGCCGATGCCAAAGCCTGATTCGCCTTGCCCAGCTCCTCGACAAAATAAATGCTGAAGTCATAATCTTTTTTCAACCACGCATCTTTAGGGTCGAATAAAGAAATCATGCCGGCCA
>JBFZAQ010000106.1:0-2656 GCA_041308885.1 Candidatus Omnitrophota bacterium
GAATATTGGCAACCTGGTCGGCTAATCCGCGCATAACCTCAAGCGCATTGGCATAAGCCTCGAACTCCTGCTCATTCGCGTCGGTCTTTTCACCGAGCTGGGCTAAACCCCCGTTCAGAGTTGTTGCCAAGCGTTCGAACTCTGCACGCAATAAAACAATTTGTTCCGAGAATAAATTGCTATCTAGATTTTTTCCATACAGCGCCAACCTTACGGTGTATACGATATCTAACGCGGCTGAATCAAAGTTTTGCACCTGATACGGTTGAGCTCGATCATTAAATTTTTTGCCTGCGTTAGTTAGCTGAATAAGGATACTTTCGAGTCTTTCCAGCCTAGTTTGTACTGCCGATGATGCTTGGGCCGCGGTATTGCTCTGCGGACGTCCGAAAGCAGCATATTCTGATAATTGTTTTGAAATACGCTCATAAGCTTCAATGACTTGCGGTTTAAGCACATACGAGAAATTACCGCCATGCCCGCGCAAAACTTCAACCCCCGGCAACGGCTTACCAGCCATAAGGTTAAACGCGGCTCCGCCTCCATTAGATACAAAAGTAAAGAGGTCTTCAATATCTTCACCGGGTAACGCCTGTTCTGCGGCAACTTGCGTATCAGCCCCTAATAGATACACTTCAGCGCCATTGTTCTGCGCGTCTTTCAAAGTGCTAAAAACACCTTGGTTGCCTTTGCTAAAATCTTCAAATTCAAACGCGCCTACCGGGCCATTCCAAATTATCGTGCCGAACCTACTCTTGCCGGCCCCGTCAATAATAAGCTCTCTATTCTGCTCAACTGTTCCTTGACCGATATCAAAATAACCCATACCGCTCGGTATTTCATCGAGATCCTCATCTACGAATACCGAGCCAAATTCACCCATTGGCAAGCCGTCGGCAACGTTATAATCAATTGGAATGACAATTCTAATCCCGCGTTCTTCAGCCAGTTCAATAATGCGCTGCACAACAGCCAGCATTTCTGCCGTGACTTGAGCCCCGCCTAATCCGGGTTCAAAACCAGGCTTCATAATCATGGAAAAGGGAATCGCAGGAGCTCCATATACCGCGATTGCGTCACCTTCAGACAATTGGTACCGGATCATAAACTCTAAAGACGGGATCTTATCCCCCATCTTTGGCCCGCCGCCGAATCCAATCAGTATCGGACCCTTGGCATTGCGCACCCCTTCAACCAAATGTTTCAGCTCATTAGCAACTGCACGCGAGGCAAAGCGCGGGACTCCGTCTACTTTTACGCCAACGCTGGCATTCTCGCGATGGAGAATTCCGATACCTCCGCTGATTATTACAACGTTGGCTTTGGGATTCCTGGGGTTTTGACCCGTATACAACCTATTGGCAGACTGCTGCTGCGCTTTCAAATCTTTACTCTTCTCTAATTTCCCCGCGTCCCCGTAACGAAGATTTTGTAATAGAATAACGTCGCCAGGCTGTGCTTTGCTGATAGCATTGTCTTTTTCTCTTCCTAGAACATCGGCTACAAAAGTAACCGGTCTGCCTAAAAGCTGCGCAAATATCGGCGCCATAAAAGAAATATCCTGCGGCCCGCTGGGATTATCTACAGTCTTACCCTTGGGCTCAAAGTGCGTCGCCAATACCAAAATTCCGTCATTATCCAAAATATATTTCAGATCCGGCAGCTCTGACTTTATTCTGGCCAAGCTTGTTGGTTCCCAAGTGCTGGGATCAGCAGTTTTTGCCTTGGCGTAGTCGATCGGCAGGTTAAAATCACCCCTGTAATATACTACCTTTCCACGAATTGCTTCTGCAGGGGGGACTTTGTCTATAGTAACTATTCCTTCCAACGGATCTCCCGTGTATACGTTAATCAGCTCGTTCACATTCGCCAAATCCGGTATTAAGGCCGCCTCAACTTTATTGTGGTCAAAACCCAAGCACTGCAGTACAAACTGGGCATAATTATCTTTAAGCGTAACGGTTTTGTGATTACCGGATATATATATTTTTCTGCTGGTTCCAAATTTCTGCAATTTATAATCATATACCTTTTCAGCTATATTAATTATCTGTCTGAACTTGACGGGATCTTTACTCTCGCCGCCGATCAGCGCTCCGTCGATATCAGCCAGTCCGAGAATCTCTTCGGCATTCCCCACGGTCACGCTGCCGCCATAGAGAATACGCACCATATTACTGGCCTTGAAACTAGACCGATCATATTCTTGCTTAATTGCGGTGCGCAAAGCACGCGCTAATTCCTGAATATACGAGGCTTCGGCAACGCGGTTACCGATGGCCCAGCGCGGCTCAATCGCAATAATAAGGTTAGCTATTTGTTGATCGCTTAAGTACTTGATGCTGGCCAATACTTGTTTAACGATAATATCTTGAGACCCTTGGACGCCATAGTCAGCAGTTACGTCTCCAACACACATAATAATATCCCGAAAGTACCCTTCATCTTCCACTTCCGCGCGAATCTTAAACGCCTCCTGCAAGCCTTTTGCGAGGTCTTCGTCGGACATCCCGGTAAACTCAACGATTTCAGAGTGCTTAAAAATGACACCATGCAATTTTTTTGCCATTATTGCTTGGCGCAAATTCACAAAACCTTCCTTCAATCCCAAGATAGCATTTTGCAAAACTACCCTCACCGGAGCCCGATCAGCCTT
>JBFZAQ010000107.1:0-16647 GCA_041308885.1 Candidatus Omnitrophota bacterium
ACTCAGAGATACTGCTTTCATCTGTAATCTCTCCCTTATACTCACCATTATCTTTAGCCAAAATGAGATAATACACTAAGGCCTGGGTAAACAATACTTCATCAATACACGTTAACCCGTACTCCCCGCCGATAACCCCGGCGATTGCCCGCATCATAGCCACCTGTTCTGGCTGCGTCGAATATAGCGCTACAGGAACAATTTCCTGGGCCGGAACACCCAACAGTTTTGGCAACGCCAGAATAGGCAGCCAGACCCTGATGATCGTGCCTTCATCGAGATTAGAAGTTATAATAATTCTCCCGCCGGCCGCGAGGATAAGCTCGCGTAAAGTATAAAGACCGTGACCGGTGCCTAATCTGCCTGCATCTTCTGCCTTAAACTCCGGGACAAAAATACTAATGAGCTTGTCTGGACTAATGATCTGGCCATCGTTATGAAATTGAACGATTTGGAAATTTCCCTCTAGGCCGGCTGTTATGACCATATTAAGCACTTCTCCGGGCTTGCGGGCGTGCTTAAAAGCGTTCTCCGCAAACTCTAATAGCACCATCCGCAACAGGCCGGGATAAAACGCAGCATCCTTGAGTTCTTGCATGCCCTTACCAGGCGCATAGTTAATCTTTACCCCAAATTCCTCATATTTAGCCTTAATCTCCCCAAGGATACCCTCGAATAACTGCGGAATATCGCATCTGCTCATATATAACCCTGACCACCAAAAAATATCATTACAATACCCCATAGCTTTTACGATTTGCGATAGGATAATATCAAGTTTATAAATATACGGCTTAAGCGCAGGCTCTTGTCGGGATTCGGTAATTCTGACAAAACTCATTCTGATATTCTCTATTTCTGACTCAATATAACCAAGCAGCGCGCTTACAGATATCTTTCTCTCTATGCAGCTGATAAACATTGTTTCAATTGTGCCAAAGGCCTGCTGGCAGGCTTGAAAATCCTGGAAATTTCTTGGAGTAACTTTATTCAGCAGCTGCCGGATATGGCCGGCAATCGGGATACAGGCATTCTTCAAATCATGGGCCAGGCATAATAAAAGCACGTTTTCCGGCACTGTAGGCAAAGCAACGCTGAATTCCAAACCTCTTCTGATATCCTGATATCCATCCAGGCCGGTTTTTAAGCTGGCATAAACCTGCTGCATAAAATTCCGACTCAAGGATATTTCTCCTTTAAGAAGGCCAAGAATTTTACCGATACGGTATAAATTATAGGAACCCGCTGGTACTCTGCGCCGGTAAAAGGATTCAAAGATAAAAGGCAGCTCCTCTGCCGGAAGCCCTTGGCCGTTATCGCAGACATGCAAATAAAGCTTCCTGCCCACCTGTTCAGGAGTAATGTGTATAATGCTGGCATCAGCAGAGTTCGTGTTCATGAATAAATGCTTAAATATACCCGGGAGCTCTTTACTGACAATAACATTAGCCGGAGCTTCTAAATTTCCGAAGCTAAAAACAGGGGCATCAGCCTGTAACTCCAAAGTTACACCATTCGCCACCAGCTTAAGCTCTTGAGCTAATTCTTGGTAAGTTAAAGTCAGCGGCTCAATCGTACCTACTCCGGCAAGCGCACCTAGGACCTGCGCAACTAATCCGGAAATATTTTTGGTCTGTTCTACCGCGGCAATAAGGCAATTTTGGCAAGATAAAGTTTCCCTGGTATCAGAATTAAAGCAACCAAAACCCTGAACGGATTGGTTTAATGCCGCGACGTTATGGAGCATTTGCTCATTGTCCTGACCAATCTTTTCGGCAACCTTGGTCAATATATCCTCGATATCTTTCTCATTCTTGGCGTTGGCCACTCTAGTTTCAGCTCGTCGAATAACCCCTTCCATATCTTGAGCTAAACTTATAATCCGTTCACCTATAGCTTGCAACTTGGCATCCTGGATCCAAGTTATCTGGCAGCGTTCCAACATGACCATTAATTTATTTCTTAACTCACTGATGAAGGCGGATAGGGCGCGAGTTAAATAAATGCCGTTATATTCCTTTCTTAATAGCGAAAGCGTATTGCCGGCTGCTTCCTTAACCAGCTCAGCATCATCGAGCAGCATTAATTGCGCCAGCAGCCCGGCGATGTTCATTCTCCCTGTCTTGCTTATCGGCGGGCCTGACTCACGCAGATCTCCGGCCAAACGCATCTTTTCTTCAGCGCTGCCTTCACGGGCGATCTGAATAAACCAATCCCGGATGCAGCCGCAGTGGTCATTACGCGCATACCACCATAATAAGACAAAACTTCTCGCCCTTTCTTGGCTACCCGCCAAGGGATTAAGATAGGTTTTTTGACACTCAGCCAAAAGCCCTTTCAGCTTGCCGGCTGCGGGAGGATTAACAATCATTGCTCCGTCTTGTTCGTAGAGGGTGGCATATTTTATGCTCTCATCAACCAAGGGGGCAGTGGT
Source organism: Candidatus Omnitrophota bacterium (assembly GCA_041308885.1). Taxonomy (GTDB): domain Bacteria; phylum Omnitrophota; class Gorgyraeia; order Gygaellales; family Profunditerraquicolaceae; genus JBFZAQ01. The sequence goes on from JBFZAQ010000107.1 coordinate 2,435, forward strand.
AAAATAGATGGAAAATTTAAGGATACCGGCATCCATGGGCTGCACGAGAGTCCGAACTCGGAAAATATTATGCTTGATTTCATCACCGCAGGGATCTCCGAAATGCCAAAGTTTATTGCCATCATCTAAAGGACCTCCTTTGTACTCCTCATTAATAATGTCCGTTACTTCGATCTCGCCGACCTTCATTTGCTCGCGCGGCCAAAAGCCCATAAAAATTTCTCGCGAGTTTAATTTACATTCCACCTCTTTGGCCGTGGTATTTTCACTGGTCTTAAAAGTCGCATAGGCCCAGAACCGCTCACCCAGGCCAATCTGGTTTTTACCTTCGGCAGACGGATATTCCGGCTGCTGATCGATATGCCAGGCATCCAACACTATACATCCGCCCAGCGGCGAGGCGGACTGAACTATACGCAGCCGTTCATCCTGAGCCTGAACCGTAGGCGGCTGAAGAGGTCCTCCTGTTATCGCGGACGAAGAAGCTATGCCCCTTGAAGAAGAGGCTTTTAGATATCGGATAAGCGCTATAGCTTTTTGGGCCTTTTCTGATGCCGGATCTCCTTTAGCCGCCTTCAATAAATCATCCAGGGTACAATCTTTGGGCATGCGCGCGCGCCAGTTGGGGTGAGCAGTATTCTCATCGGGATCATTGATTCTTCCTTCTTTGCCCTGCATCAGGATATCCGACCATAGCAACACCGCAATACGCGCTGGAGATCGATACACCCTTAAGAGCAGCTCGCGATGCATGTCTTCAGTTAAAGTATTATAGTCTTGCGCAAATTTTCCTCCGGACGGCCACAGATAATCTAAAATATGCTGCCTTTTTTCGCATACGAGCGTTTCCCACCACATGCGCATGGTAATCGAATCATGCAGCCCAAACGTCACAAAGGCGTTCTCGGTATGATTATCGAATAGATACGGATTGTTTATATTCCCCGGCTCAACTCCATACACGCAAGGGATGTAGTTAGTCGCCCCAATCCGCTTTAATGATTCAACCACAAATTGAGGCACAACTCCCAATGCCTCAGTTATTAATGTCGCTTCTTTTTCTTTGGCCACTGCAAGTAATTTTTGTATAGTCTCTTCTCCTGGCGCATAAACAAAGAAACTAACGCGTAGGCTGTCGGTGGGTTTTGGGGCCCGGGCCTGGTCATCAGGGAAAAGATACTCGATAAGATGCTGGATATCTGCCTCTGATTTGCGTGCCTGCGGATTAAACTCTAACGCAGAGAGCCTCATAAAGTCCCATTCAGGCTCACTCTTGAATACTGCTTTTTCGACCACGAACTTCCTTAACCAGCTATCCGATATCTTTGGCCCTTGCGCTTGTCTAGCAATCACAATCATATTGTCCGGTTTTAACCTACCCCGGCCGTCGAAAATGTTTGACCTCATATCGGATAATCCCTCATAGTCCTGTAAAGATGTAATCATGTGCGCATAAACCCATGAGGCGATGACTTTTTTTTCTAATTTCGGAATCTTTCCTGCCCGAACCGAACTGATCGCTTTTTCTATAACCGGCCACAATCCTAAATTTTCTAAGGTTATTTCTTCCTCTACGTCCTCGGTGAAAAGATATTGGCGATAAAAACCAAGCGCATGGTCAAGCCTGCGATAGGCCACATCCTTCAGCTGATATCCAAAACGCTCAACCCAAAAACGAAGCGGCTCACCCGTTGCCCAATCATAAAAATAAAACTGCCAGTATTGACCATTGGGACTGAACATGTCCGGAGGAACACCGAGACTAAAGCGGCGCTTAAAATCAGGTGGCGCAAGCCCATAGGCTCGCGGATTTATCCAGACATCCGCCCCTTCTACCGCAAAAGGCACATCATCCATAAGGCTAACACCATTAGCCTTGGCGTATCCGATTAAATTCTGGAATTGGCGGTTGAAAATCCACTGCAGAAATAAGTGGTAAGCTATTTCTTCCTTATATTCTTCTCTCACCTGCGCTAAGGCGTCAGGCTCTCTCATCTTTAACCCCTGCGGCCAGGTACGCCAATCCCACCCGTAGTCCATTTGGGTACTGAATTTCTGTTTTAGAACAAGATAGAGAATATGATCAAAAATCCAATCCGCTTGCTCCTGGGCATACTCCTGCATCTGCTTTACAAGCGGGTGCGTAGCGTCGTACTTCTTGAAAGTTTCCCAGACCAGCCTGAATATCGGATACTTGATCAGCGCTACAAGCAGATAATTCACATATTCTTCATTCCGCGCTGTTTCAATCCAGCCGCGATTTCTTTGCAGATAATCCTTCGCCTCTTGGCAGGGAATTTCCGCCAACAGCCTGTCTATACTTATATAGAGCGGTTCTTTTAATTTTGAAGACAGCACTGAATAAGGGCAGTAATTGAAACTTGAAATGATCAACGGCAGTATCTGGGTGATTTGCTGGCCAAGTAAGGCTGCTAAGTCTACTGCCTTATACAACGAATCCATATCTCCCAGGCCTATGTCAGTTTCGGTCCTAGCATAGAATAATGGCAAGCCAAAACCACCTACCAGCGGCGAGGCGCTTTTCGAATTAATTCCCGCTATATTTGTTGAGCAACGCCAATAGCCGCCCTTACCGCCATACTCACGCAGCCATTTTTTAGTTATTACCTCAATGCCCATATCACTATACAAACGGTAAGCTGCATTATCCGCAGGAACACCGAATACAGGCAATACAATAAGACTATCACTTAGGAAAAGAATATTATTGTAATTAGGAGCGATATCTACACGGCCGATTACAGGGAACAGCGCGACTGGCGTGACTTGGTAACCCAATGAGAGTAGCAATTCTTTTCTTTGCGAGTGTACCGCGCGATTTCTTAAAGCATTAACCTTACCTAAGCTACGCCATAGACGCAACATCCAGCGGCTATCAAATTCTACGCCTAATCTTTTAAGATGAGCGGCGTTTAATTTACCCAATTCTCGTAACCCAAGATTAATATCTCCTAACATGACGCGCTGTCCACTCAGGAAAGTCACGGATAGATCAATATGCTGCGGCCCGCCCACAGCTTTCAACGACGGCATTATTTCCACAATCTGGCCTGGGAACCACTGACCAATTTTCTTTTTAAGTTGCTGAGCGCTCAAACCAAAATATTCGCGGTTTCGCGCGACCATCCGCTCCCCAATAAAAATTCTGTTTCCCGAGGAAAGAATATCTCCTCCCTCAAAGTAAAAATCAGCTTTGATTATTCTTATCCCTAATTGCTCAGGGATATATATCTCTCCATCCAAAGTATACGTTCCATTTGGCATGTTTCTCTTTAAGTCAAAACAGGGAACCAGCAGCGCCGGACCATTATTGTCATAAGTAAAAAGGTAATTATCCCGAGCAAAAATACTAATAGTCCCATTTACTATCGCCAGCTCAACATTAGTCTTTCCTTCAAGGCGCTTCCTGAAAAAATAAGACGATTCATCATCATAGAATTCCCGGCTGATCCCTACAACCATTTGAATATTTTGCGGCATACCCGAAATAAACTGCCTAAAATGCTCTTCTGAGCCGCGGGATTGCAAGAGAATTCTACTCACGGTTATTTCGGAGTCCGCTGGCAAATACAACCCTTGCCGGTGAATTACCGACGCCAGCGCAGAGGAGCTCTGGTTAAAATTCGAACTACCATCGATTACGCTCTTTTTTAATAAGGGCTGGCCATAGGGCGCGCGGTAAATGCCGAAAGCGCTAACAATAAAAGAAACGGTATACACAACAAAATCCGCATAGTCTGCCCCTGGCAGTTTACCCAGGAATTGACAGATCTCGTGATCCCAGGCCAAAATCAGAAAAGTCAGCCCTGAGGCATATCCAATTAATTTCATTTGGCTAATGTTCCTGTCGGTATCGCGCCAATATCGCTTTGATTTGTACTGTACATAGCAATAGCCAATGATAAAGTAAAGCGCCATCGCAGACAACGGCAGAAGAAAATCATCCAAGTAGGCCGCAATCAGCCAATGCCGACAATTGATGAATTCATTCGGCGCAAGAACGCGCTGTGTAAGGCTGTCTGATATACTTCTAAAAAAATACCGCGACGCGCGAAATCCGGCAAAGGAACATACTACCAACGCCCCGGCCAACCAGAGAAAGACGCGAAGATTAATGCGGCGAAAAACAGAAACGGCTATATTCTTTGGCTTATTGAGCGGCGAGGCGCCGGGCAGAGATATCACTTTCTCAAGCAGCCCGCGCGGCTTAAGAACATCGGTAATTGTCTTCCGTGCCACATTCTGCATATCTTCGCGGGAATAATTCATAACGCCATTGATAAACCTTAAAAGCTCATTTGTTCGCTTGAGATACGCTTGATAAAAATAATTCTGCTCTCCTCTGGTTGCCAGCAGTTCTTGCCGTCGTGTATCCAGATACGATATGGCCGCTTTCCTGTCATATCCGCCCAGGGCATATAATACAAACCCTAATTTATGCTCAAGAAATGCCCGTTTATGCCGTTCTTCGTCGGCAGCTGAATTGTCAGTGAAGTGCCGAAGGATGATGCGGCCTAGCAAGATAGCGAGTAAAAATTGAAGGCTGTGCTTATATTTTAGAATGAACCCCCCGGAAAAATTAATATCGGCGGAATCATTTTGCATAACTGCGCCGCCGGCAATTTGCTGATTGCCTAAATTGACCGTTAGAATAACTTCGTAGGGCCTAAAGTTAAATAATAAATTTGCTTCTTCAACCAATTCGGAAAAGGTTATAGCGCATAGGTCTTTATAATATTGCAAGCTGTGTTCGGCTGCGCGCCCCTCAGACCTGCTTCTTCCCTCCCCCTGAACCGAAACTATATGCTTTATGCCCAGCGGCGCCAAACCGCGAGAATGCGCGGGAAAATTTAAGTCGCCGGATGCCGGCGAAGATGATCCGCTGCCGGCGATAATCCCCAGACATTGTTTTTCCACCTCTGCTGTAAGCTCAGCGGCTAAACTACAATGAATATAAATGATAAGATCAGCCTGATTACTCAATGGATGATTTTGAATAAAATTCGGGCGGCTGGTGATAATAACGTATGGCTCTACAGGCAGGGTTGAATGGAAAGAACGAAACAGGACATTCGACGATAACTCCGGACGGACGCAATCAACAGGCGGAGAAAATGGATTATAGCCCTTAATAATTAACATTAGCTGGTTAAGCTTTTGCTCTAAAATAATGCGCAGATTCTCAGGCAAAACATACTTTAAACCAAGGCGCCCTTTAATCAGTTTGGTTGAAGCGAAAATAAATAGACCGTTCGGACAACTATACCTGATGTAATCGCGCAGATCTATATCTAGGACTAAAAACACCGGCGGGGTATCCCTTTGCGTACTCGGGCTGGAACATTTAGCGGATTTTTTGGCTGCGCCATGCCCAAAGGAATCTTCATTGGCTAACCCTGATGCGCTTACTACACTTAGGACGCCGTCGCTTCGCTCCCCCAGCGGCGAGGCAGCGTCGGCCGGTCTATGGTCTATAGTCAATAGTCGATAGTTTTTGATGCCATTGACCATTGACCATTGACCATTGACCAAATATACCAGCGGGGAGGCAGACCTGCAGGGATTAAGAGCGCCGGTCCTGGTAAGTCTTTTAGCTTCACTTATATCTTTCCCCGCAAGCAGATGCGCTACCGTGAATTGCAGGGCATATTCCAGGTAGGCCTCTTGCGCCCTTTGCGGCTGCACAATCTGCAAACCCGTCAAATCGCTGACCAGGCGCCGGGAAAATTCCCAAGCAAAACCGGCCATAATATTCCCCCGCAGGATACACCGCATAACCGCAGAATCTACCACGCATTTAATCAGCGGCCCGCAGGTCAAAAGCACCATGCGCGAAGCCGGAAACCCTAGCCGGCCAAGTATTTCTTCGACTACGTCATCCATCATTTCTTCAAATAAAATCTGCGCTTTTTCTTTTGGCCAGTACTCGGAGCAAATAAACATAGCTTCGCCTCGGCGGAATGCGTCCTCTTTAAGCCCATATAAATAAAACTCAATTTTATCGGCATTGAATATACGCATATTTCCAGTAAAGACAATATCCCCTAGTCTGCTTTGATAATATCTCAATAAATCAAAGACTACCTGGGCGAATATATATCTTAAGCGAAACGAATCTTTCGGAAATTTTATTCCTCTTGAGCGCGTGAGAAGATGATAAAGCAAGTAGCCGGAAGCTACGGTAATGTCGGTAGCGCGGTTAAACCAGAAATTGAGACTACCGTCCTTAGCCAGGCAATACAAGTAATCGGGCGAGGCAAAGAGTTCTACAGATTTTCTAAAACGCTCTAAGGCAAAATCCAAATTACAGTTATCTTTAAAATAAATTGCCCTACCCAGAATATTGGAAAACGATAGCTTGTGAAAAGTAAAACCTTGCTTGTCTTTATTTAAAGAACTCTGGATCCGCCGCATATCTACCGGACCAAACCATTTCTCTAAGTATCCCCGGGCATGTCCGGCTACCAAATCCGCATAATCATCTATGAACCGCCCCTCAAAAAAGAAAGCGAGCCTTCTTGCGGCAACGGACAGATCGTAAAAGCCAGGGTGATGGATAACATCGCGAGCTGCTTGCTGAAGCTGGCTATTAAAAGCGCTGACCGTTACGCTGGTCAACGGCTTTTCTATACTAAACCACTGATCCGCGTCTTCAATCAACTTAATTAAAGCGTCCAGCGGCTTCACGCTAGCCGCATAACTATTGCACAGGACATCAAGGTCGATAGGGCTTGAGCTGGCGCGTTCCGGATCGATTAGCCGCCGTAGCAGCATACCGCAAGTTAAGCCATAATCATCATAGGTATCCTGCGCTACCTGTTGCATAGCTACAAAATTTCCTTCACCGTCAATCACGACCGCCCAGCCTAATTGCTGATCAATTATATCCAGGGTGCCGTCATCATCATCGACGTAAAATATTTTATTGTCCGCCCGTAAAACCTGCTTAATGGTGTCCCGGCGCTTAAATCCTGCAGCATAACTGGCGCCAAGTCGCTCAAAGGGAATCTGGTCATTCCATTTTTCCACCGCCTGCCCCCGGATTAAAGGCATGATTTTTGTAACCAGGGCCTGATAATCGATTCCTGCCCGCAGAGACCATACGCATAATATTGACGCGTTCTCATCGCTGATTTGGAAAATACGCTCTATACCGTTTTCTCCCGTTTCGATCACGGACAATGCGTTATTTTCGTGCGTATACCAAAGGTACCGCAACCAGCCGCTCGGATACACTTGGTACACGAGGCCAAAGCGCAGCGCCATTTCAATATTCTCCAACACCTCTTGCGGATTGCTGATCAGGCTGTCTTCAATCCGCGCCCCCCAGGCATATCCTGTAGCCTGATTCAGGATATCGGCTTGAATACGCCCCCATTCAGCCTCGGTGATCACAATGCCTGCGACTTCAATCTGCTTATCTTCATGCCTGAGTATTGAACGAGTGTCGCCTCGCTCCACAATCAAAGCCGGCCTAAGCTCATCAGACAGCGTATTCCTCGCAAGTCCTATTTCTTCAAGCTGCCGGTCAAGCTGATAATTAGCTCTTTGCCTTAAAGATAAAACTATACTCCGCAAAATATCCGGCTGCCAGAGCGCATCAATAGTTGCCGTGATCGTTCCTAGCGGTTGCAAGATCGCCGCTTGGTACTCTTGAAACTCACCGTAGTCGTCAAAAATATTATCGGCAAACAGCAGGTTGGCTTGCAACGAAAATAATAACCGATACCACCTGGTATTAACCCCTATTTTTTCCAGCGCTTCCATTGCCTCAATTGCCGGTTCCCTCTCGCCAAAGCGCACAGCCTCCACAAATTCCTGCATTATGTCGCAGCGGACTTGAGCCCTATACCGAAGCAGCGGATTGCCTAAGCAGAGATAACCCTCGAGATCATCGGGATTCTGGATGTCATCAATGTCTGCTTGTATTTCTAAAAAGTCAGCGCGACGAAGCATGAAGGCTGCTTCGGCCTGGCGGATAATTTCTGCTTCCGATTCCATAACTACCTGCTCTATTGCTGCCGTACGCCGTAACAACATTAGCTCATATATGCGCGGGTTAATTGCTAAATCCTCGAGCTGCGAAAGCATCTTCCAGGCGCGGGAAAAATCATCTTCTTCGAGCGCTTGCTCACACTCTGCCAGCCGCCGCTCTATTGTCCGCAACGCGCCTTCTTCTTCGGTTACTTTAGCTCCCAAACCGCGCAATGTATCTATAGTGCTTATTTTTGCGTCCAAATCACTCAACATCCAAAACCGTCCCCTAAGAGACGCAACTATTTGCTCTTTCGCTTGCTGTTCTGCCAACTCGTCTTTTCTACCGGAAAGCATTCCACTGTACTTTCTTGCCTCCGGAGGTGATAGCAGCTTCTTTAAGCCTAACAAAATGGCTTCTGCTTGTGCAATATCTGCGGATGCTAAGGCGCGCACAAAATCCTGAATTCCCTCTGCGGCCCGCAAATTAGCCGATTCCCGGCTTAATTCACGCTGGACATTGCATCTGGGCTTGACAGCCGGTAATAAAGTTTCCATTTCGCCAAGGATGGCTTTAGCCGCTAACAATTCATCGCCGCACGGGTAATTACCGGGTGAAAAATACCCCCAAAATTCACGTTCGACTCTTTTATAGCGCGCCTCGTTTTCGGCTTTATCCAGCATAGCGCTTACTTGAGCCAGTGCTGCGTGGTATGCGGCCGGCGCGGCATTAAGCCTCGCTCTTGCCCCTCGAAGGTTGCCTTTCATTATTAAATTAAGAATGTCTGCTTTTAACGCGGCAATTCGTTGCTGGCGTGTTTGTTGCTCCCTGGCCCTGGCTTCGTCTGCTGCTGCCTGTGCTGATTCGGCTTCAAGAGCGGCCCGGAGTTGCTCTTGATGCTGTGCTTTTTGTAACGCCTCATTTGCCGAATTGATTACCTCCGGCTCAGTAGTAATCTGCAAGAGCGCAGTATAGGCCTGCTGGGCTGCGGATAAAGTGGCGGTAGGTAAAAGCGCTCCCTCTGAAAAATGCCGCCAAAAATATTCTTGCGCTTTTAATACTTGCTCTTGCTGCAGGGCCTGCGCTTCCCCTGATCTTTCAATATTGAGCTTTTCCATCGCCTCTAAACAAAACGCAGCTTGCTGTAAATAACTTAGCTCCTTAGCCTCGCGATAGGATTCTAATAACCACCAGAACTCCTGACGTATCTTCTGTCTTAATTCTTCAATTGAGCTTTCTTGTTTGGTAGTGTCTAAATCGAATTCCAGCAGCGCAAGGATGAGATCTTCCGCCTGGTCAATAAAATTAGCCGCCTGAATAAAATCTCGCTCCTGTAAACTCCAGCTCGCTTTGGCGATAAACTCATCAATTTGTTGACATAGCTGCGTTGCGGGATTATCTTCAGGAGTTGGTAAATCTTGCTCGCACACGTGAGGCAGCTTTTCGGGAATGTTAGCTTGGGGGTTCGGTCTGGCGACCGGCCTATCTTTAGAAATCAGGTCCGGCTCCGGATCAACGGGCATTGATTCCGGTTGCGCAGGCGCAAGTCGAAGTTCAATTGTTGCGCTCAATGTCTTAGCTAACGGCAGAATCTCGTCTTTCATCGCGCGGCTTTTGGCATGGCGGCTTGGCAAAAGATGAACACTAATGAACTCGCTCGTGTTAGCTAGGGCTTGACCATCGAATTTATCCAGGTTATTTCTAATACGCTTCAAGCCTCCCTGCAACAAGATAATATCTACGCCTTTTGGTTTATCCGCGCCATTTAAGTTCTTTAGGGCCTCGCGCAGAAAAATGAGCAATCTCCCGCCTAAATGTACCGCCTCTAAAAATAGCCCCAACATTTCCGGGCTGCCATCTCCCGATATTATGACGTCGTGAAAAGCCCGCTCGGCTTGGCGATACAGCCGGCCCTGCTCCGAAGGAGACCTGGATTGCTTACCCAACGACAGGAAAGCTGCGCCTTTTAATTTATAAAGGTCTTGCTTAATCAACGGCTCTTCTGCGAAACTAAGCGTATACTCTGCAAGCATAATCGCGAGCTCAAACTCACCGGCATGATAACAAACGTCTCCCAAAACCGTCAGCATGCCCGCCACGATACCTAATTTATGTCTACTGATTAAAGGCGGGGTCCCGATGAGTTGAGGTAAATCCGTTACCTTAACCAGCATCTTTGCCGATTCTACGTCATATACTCCCGGGCTGACTTCTTGCAAGGCGCGGAATAGATATTCCTTACTCTGATCGTATTCATCCAGCATAAAATAAGCCTTGGCAATCTCCAGATAAATTAGGTCAAAATAAGGACCTCTAGAGAATAAAGACTGCTGATCCCGCGCTAAAACTTCTGCCTGCCGCAGTAATTCTATCCCGCGGGAATAATTAGTGGCGCTATAACAATATGATCTTCCTAAAACAATAAATACCCGCACCTTTCTTTCAGGCTGCTCCTGGCAATAAAGCAACGCCTCTTCAAAAACAGGTATGGCTGCGGAGTATTGAGTCAGCCGAAAGAGGCATTCCCCCAGCGCATGCAACGCCTCCATTTTGTTACGAACGGTCCTTTCGGCTACCTCGCGATATTTACCTTCCGTTAAGGCGTCATTCTTTTGCGCTGACTGCGCTATAAGATCCGGAAGCATTGCCAATATCCGCCCGGCGATACTAATCGCTCTTTCGAGAACCGCCTTAACCTTTTCGTAGTCTCCCGTCTTTTCATATAACCTGTATTCAACGAGTAAAACTTCAACTTCCGTATCCATGATGTGCACCAGACCTTCTTTTCTTACTTCCTTTACAGCAGTTCGCATTTGCTCGACAATTTTCTTGATCTTGCGCAGGTACCCCTCTTGCTCTTTGATCAATATACAATGTTCTGCTTCAGACTGTTTTTCACAGACACCCACAATATGTAAATATATTCCTAAAAGGAGAAAGAGCTGTGTTTTATTTATGTATGTCCTGGCTTGCTCAAAGGCCTGCTTGGCCTCGGCAAAACGCCCTAGCTCTGCTAGGCATTTGCCCGCTTCAATATAAGACTGCCTCAATAAATCTCTTTCTTCATTGCCAATGGCTTGGTTCCCAAGCGCAGCCACCACTTGATTAAACATTGCCGCGGCTTCGGCAAATTTTAAGCTATCCCGAAGCGTGCCTGCCGATTGAAAACGTAATTTTGCCTGCCAGAGTTTTGAACCGCTATCACCAGGGACTTTAACGGCGCTAGAGGCAACAGCTATAACAACATTCTTAACTGCCTCTTTTAACTCCTGCGGCACCAACTCTGAATTCGCGGGTGTACGCTGGTCGTTAAGAGCTGCCGGCGCGACCTCTGACCTCTGAACTAAATGCGCCGGGGACGATGAACCTGCCTTGCGGCGGATACGGTAAGCCTGCAGGGTATGCCAATAAGGCTCCTGGTCAGGGGCACAATCAGCGCGATACTCCAGGCCTCCCTGCTCTAACAACCACTCCTTCCATCTATCTGTAATCGAGGTTATTTTAAGCGGGACAGTTATCGGCCGCGCCTGCTCAAGCTTCTCAAAATTCAACTGGTGCCTAAACTCTGCAAGATACCGCTCTAGGTCCCGATTGGCCAAGGAGCTTATATTGATCACAATACTGACTTCAGGGTTATCTGGATTTAACAAGTATATCCCGTCTTTAAGAACTTCCCTAATAAGCCCCGTACCCCGATAGGGATCGGTGTGCGGCCGCGTATCAAAAGGCGGCGCAGGAATGTAAGGCGGATTCACGACGATAATGTCGGCCCGGGCTTTCGGCATAGCCCCAAACCCTTTCCCTAAATATGTCCTTAACCTGCGCGCCGGCAGACAATACGGCAGCATATTGCGTTTGGCCGTCCGCAAAGCGTAAAAACTAATATCGCTGATTAATATCTCTTCCAGTGTCGGGATGCGCCAGGCCAGCAGAACCGAAATGTGGCCTCCGCCGGTTCCTATTTCAATTGCCATTTTTATATTTGCCTTTTCCAATAACCCCGAATCCTCGAGGCATTTATGCAGATAAACAGTATCAATATTGGTCGTCCAGACATCCCGATCCGCTTCCCTGTCCCAGGAGGTTATGATGCCGCGATACCGGGTATACCGTTTTCCTTGGGCCCAAATCCGCTCGACGGCCTCTTTAATATCTCCTCGGAAATGCTCGCGCATATATCGCTCGGGAGAAAGCAAGTAGGAACTGGGAAAAGTAACAATGGGCTTGATCTGAAGATTTCCATACTCTATACTGCCATCCCGACGGAAGACACCCCTATCATCAATTACCTCATAATAGGTCAGCGTCATTAAATCATCACTGACATCAATAAATAAACTTAGCGGGTCTGGCCTTGCGGCCGGCATGACAAAAGGAATCTCTCTTGCGCTTTCTTCAGAGACCGGATTAAAGATTTGCGCGCCCTGACGCTCTGGCGAAACGCCCAATATCTCGAGAATTTCATCTTTGGCTTCCCAGCCGGGAAAAATAAAGTTTACGCCTTCGTCGATCAGCGCTTGGCGATTTGTCTGGTATTCATTGCCGCTGCCCTCCGACAATCCGAATACGGTTCCCCCCTGCTCGGCCGCATATTTTACGCCATCAGTCCAATTATTGAAATACACCAAGGCATGGTGAGGAAAATGAAACTGCAGGCTTTTTAGTACCAGATTACGATAATGGACCTTGTCATTAATCTGCGGAGTCGAAAGCCGAATATCGTCTCCGCCGATAATCATCTCATCGGGGACAAAACGTGAAAATCCTGCCGCGTCCAATTGGCGGATAACCAGCGCTTTACGGGAGCCGCTGGTAAAAACCATTGTAACGGCTGCGCGGTAAAAGTCTTCAATAAATTCTAACGCCCCGGGCATCGGGTGAGGGGCTTGTACTTCGCGCAGAAAATTCCGTTTTGCCAATAGGCACTGCTGGACCCGCTCTTCGGATAATCGGGAGAGTGCGGATAATCTCTGTATGATAATCGGCTCGGGGATGTGAGTAGCGTTTTGATTCACCCAGGTATCAGCTTCTTGTAAGGTTTTTCCGGTAAGCAGACAACAGGCTAAGGCATATTCTTGCTTCCAGGTAGGCTCAAGGATGGTTCCGTGGACATCAAAGACAGCCAAAATTGGTTTTCCCACCGGAGGGGCCCGAAAACGTATATGTTCAACAATTCCTTCTTTTAGGGAAGAACTGCCAGCAAAACCAATATCATTCTGCAGCGCGCTATTCGGCGATAACACTAAAGCAACGATAAGCTTCTGCCAGACCTCCGTGGCCCAACCAAGCCCGGGAGATTCATTTAATAACATCACTCTATCTATTGATGAAGAGGCAGGATTCAATTCGGACGGGACGAGTGGCGAGTGATAATAATGATCAACCTGTTGGCGCGCTTGCTTAATTACTTCGCTTTTAAACTGATCGGCGGCATAATCTCCGTTCTCATCTCCATAGCTTACCGTCAGTAAACTTATCCCTATCGCACGGCCGATTTGTCGCACGCCGCCGAATCTGCCAACCACGGCTAAAGGATAGGGAACCACGGCAGATTCTATCGGGACAATTGTTAAAACGCCATTTGGCCTCCAGCGCAGTAAACACATCCCGATATCCGAGATCACCGCCAGCCTACCGATATTAACCCGCAGGCTGTTGAGAAAATCCGTAATTAAGCTAAAAATATCCAGCAGCACCTCATCCTCATGGGTCATCCGGCAATAAGGAGCCAATGCTCTAAAATTATCCTGCAGGCTGTAGTATGCCCGGTATTCGGCCTGGTCTATGGGAAACAGGCTGCGCGCATAAACCATCAACTCAGCGCAGATATAGTCAGCATTTTTCCCGAGTAAACTCGTGCGGTCAGCAGTTAAGACCATAATCGCGGGAATGACGGGCGAACCAGCAAGATACAATATTTCTTTGCTAGAGATCACCGGCCCGGCGCGGCTACCCAATGACGACGCATACCAAGTGATATGCATGGCTGGGGATACCGCGGGAACTAACAACTGATTTTTACAGGCAATAACCGGTATGATAACTATCTTATTCAAGATAGACTGCGTCTTTCTAGAACTCTCACGTAAAGATGAAACCAAAGGCATGCTCGCGGCTTTGTCTCCTCCGTGCGTATTGACGCACGCGCCGCAGCGCACAAGCAACGAGGAAGAACCGGCTAAGTCATCCAGAAACAAAAAAAATGATTCCGGAGCAT
>JBFZAQ010000108.1:0-12696 GCA_041308885.1 Candidatus Omnitrophota bacterium
ATTCAGGCCGCGGCCCCCGTAGGTATCTTGGGCTCTTTCGTGGTGGACGGCTTAAGCGTTTTTATGGCCCTGACCTCGGCTTTGGTCGGCTTGATCATTGTTTTGTATTCCTTCGGGTACATCTCCCATTACCCGCACCAGAATGAATATTATCTGATGGTGGTTCTTTTTCTGGGGGCGATGATGGGTGTCGTCTATTCCGCGAATTTGCTCCTTTTATATATATTCTGGGAGATAACCGCGCTATGCAGTTGGCGGTTGATCGGCTTCTACCGGCAGAAGATTGATGTGTTGCGAGCGGACAAAGCTTTTCTGGTTACTTTTTTCGGCAGCGTTCTGATGCTTTTGGGGATTTTGCGTATTTATCAACAGGCCGGGTCTTTTGATCTAGCCGTGGTCAAGAGTTATTTTGCCGGTCGGCCGCTTTCCGATGCGACGATATTGTTGATTTTAGCCGGTGTTCTGGCTAAGTCGGCAACCTTGCCGCTACAAAGCTGGCTGCCGGATGCGGGCGTGGCTCCGGCTCCGGTAACCGCGCTTCTGCATGCTGCGGTTCTGGTTAAAATAGGCGTGTATGTCTTTGCCCGCCTTTTTGTTGTGACATTGGCTCTCGGAGCTTTTTGGTCTGCGGCCGTGCCCTGGATTGCCGCTGCCAGCGCTTTGATTGCCGCGGCCGCGGCTTTTATTGAAACCGACATGAAGCGGATCATCGCTTATTCTACGATCAGCCAAATCGGTTTTATCTTTTTTGGCCTGGCCCTGGGTACGGAAATCGGGGTAGCCGCCGGGCTCCTGTTTATTCTTATGCATGGGCTGGCTAAGGCCGGGTTGTTCTTGTGCGCCGGGATCATTGAACAGAATACGCATACCAAGGATATCACTCAATTAGGCGGATTGATCCACACTATGCCGCGCACGGCATTTGCTTTTTTGATCTGCGCTTTTTCGGTAATGGGGATCCCTCCGTTGGGCGGGTTCTTCAGCAAATACTTAGTCTTTATGGCCGGTTTGCAATCCGGGCAGTGGGCAGTTTCCGCGGTTTTTCTACTGGCTGCCGTGGCCACTATCGCCTACCTGTGGAGATTTTTTTCCTTGGTTTTCTTAGGCCAGGTCAAGGTTGCGGCCAAAGAGTCTTCGCCGATCATGGTGGCGTCGGTAGTAGCGCTGGCTTTGTTGTCGGCAGCCGGCGGTATTTTGATTTTCTTTCCCGCCGCTTTGGTTAAAGTAGCCACAGCAGCGATGAGAGGGGGATAATGAATAGCACACTCCTTCTTTTGCCTATATTAATACCATTAGCAGCCGCGGTTATTGTGCTGGGTATTCGTCGTTTTTCCACAGCCGCCGGGGCCGTAGCCCTTATCTTTACCGCTTTGAATTTGGCCGTAACCTTAAGGCTATTCGGTCAGGAGGCGTATTTCACGGGAGGCAGCGCGGGATTCGGGATTGACTTTATCTTAAGGCTGTATCATTTTAATAGTCTAATCTTGGCAGCAGTGGCATTCTTTGGTTTTTTGATCGCGCTTTATTGCCAGCGTTTCTTAAAAGAAAAAGCCTATGCCGGGAGGTTCTATGTTTATATGCTGGCGTCAATTTTCTGCGTCAACGGGGCAGTATTAAGCGACAATCTTATCCTGTTTTTATTTTTTTGGGAAGGCCTGTTGATTACTCTCTATACTATGATCGCCTTGGGCCGGGCCGAGGCTTATAAAACCGCGATCAAGGCCTTTATCATCGTGGGAGTCAGTGATCTATGCCTGATGGCCGGTCTGGGGTTAACTGCCGCCATCGCCGGCACGACTACCCTATCGCAGATTCATTTAGCCCTTACTCCGGCGTCCTGCGCGGCTTGTATACTGCTGATCATCGGGGCGATCGCCAAATCCGGATCAGCGCCGTTTCACACCTGGATCCCGGATGCGGCAGTGGACGCCCCGCTTCCTTTTATGGCCTTCATGCCGGCGTCGCTTGAGAAGCTCCTGGGTATTTATTTCTTAATCCGGATCACCCTGGATATGTTTGCCGTGGTGCCGCATTCAAGTATCAGCACGCTTTTAATGAGCGTGGGCGCTGTGACGATCATCGTGGCCGTGATGATGGCGCTCATTCAGAAAGATTATAAGCGATTACTGGCTTATCATGCCGTTAGCCAGGTCGGCTATATGGTCTTAGGAATCGGGACCGCCCTGCCCATCGGGATTCTGGGCGGGATTTTTCATATGCTGAATAATTCCTTGTATAAGGCCGGCTTGTTTCTTACCGCCGGAGCGGTGGAACGTCAGGCCGCCACTACTGATCTGGCTCGCCTGGGAGGGTTGCGGCGCAATATGCCGGTTACCTGCGTTTGTTTTTTGGTGACTGCCTGCGCGATCTCGGGGGTGCCGCCGTTCAACGGTTTTTTCTCTAAAGAATTAGTCTATGCCGCGGCTTTAGAGCGGGGCCGGATTTTTTATCTGGCCGCGGTGACCGGGTCGTTATTTACCGCGCTGTCATTCTTAAAACTTGGCCATGCCGTTTTCTTCGGGGCTTTGCCGCAGGAACGCCAAGCCGCTAAGGAAGCGCCGGCGTCCATGCTCTTGCCGATGATTGTGATTGCCTCATTATGCGTTGTGCTGGGCCTGGGCAATAAGAGCGCGGTAGAGCAGATCTTGGCTCCCATTTTATCCGCCGGGGCTGTCGGGCATTCCGGGGGGCACGGGATGCTCGTTCTTATTACCGTCGCGGTTTTGGTTATCGCCGTGCTAAGCCATCTTCGGCAAGCGAAGATTCAAGGGGGCGGCCTAAAAGCCGCTGCCTATATTTATCAAGCCCCGATTCTGGCGACAATATTTCGCTGGGCCCAGCGGCGCTTCTTTGATCCCTATTATGTTGTGGCCAAAATCTTACGAGCCGGGGCGTGGATATTGTATGGTTGCGACAGGTTGGTTAATTGGTTTTCCGACGGAGCCGTAGTGGGAGTAGCCCGCATATCCGGCAGCGTTATCCGTAAGGCGCATGACGGTAATTATGCTACCTATGTAGCGTGGGTTCTGGCCGGAACGGCGCTGGTAGTAATATTGTTCATTACGCGAGGGTAGCATGGTTTCTTTTTTTATTCTTGTCCCTTTTCTATGCGTCTTGCTGTTGAATTTGCCGTGGGGCAACCTGGCGCGCCGCCTGGCCCTCTGGGTCGGTTTGGGGCTTACGGCCGGGCAAGCTGCCGTGAGCGCGTGCGCTTTAGCCGGCTGGATAGATCTGCGGGCTATCCCGGTCAGCCCGTTCTTTAAGTATGACCTGGCGCTGGATACCTTAAGCATCGTGCTTTTGTTGTGCAGCGCTTTGGTTTTTGGCGTGGCCCTGCTTTTATCCCGGCCGCTGGTTTCCCAAGGCGAGCAGCGGTTCAATTTTGTCTGTTTATTGCTGTTGATGCTGGCCGGCACCAACGCCGTGGCCCTTGTCCGGGATGTCTTTTCGCTTTATGTGTTCATTGAGGCGGTTTCCATCGTTTCATTTATCTTAATTAGTTTTAATAAAGACCAAGACGCTTTTGAAGGGGCTTTTAAATATATAGTCTTATCCTCAATGGCCACGGTGCTTATGGTGCTGTCCATATCTTTATTGGTGCTGGTGGCCGGGACTACCTCTTTTGACGGAGTGCGGGCCGCGGTTGCCGCATCCCGGCATGCGGGAGTGGTGTTGGGCGCGATAGGGTTGTTTTTATGCGGTTTGTTTATTAAGGGAGGCTTGATGCCGTTTCATGGCTGGTTGCCTGATGCCTATACTTGCGCCTTGAATCCGGTTTCAGTGTGCCTGGCCGGGATCGGCACCAAAGCGGTGGGGGTGTATACGTTAATCCGGCTGGCCTATTTTGTCTTTGGTATTGATGCCGCGGTGTCCCAGGCATTTTTGCTGGTGGGCGCTTTTTCAATAGTCGCGGGCAGTTTAGCCGCCCTTAATCAGACTGATTATAAACGATTGTTAGCTTATTCCAGCATTAGCCAGGTTGGCTATATTATCCTGGGATTGGGCGCCGGGACCGGATTGGGATTGGCTGCCGCCGCGTTTCATTTTTTTAATCACGCCGTATTTAAAACCCTGTTGTTTGTGAATGCCGGCGCTCTGGAGCAGAAGACCGGATTAAGGGATATGCGTAAACTGGGAGGCTTGTCCGCGCGCATGCCGCTTACCGGCTTTAGCTCTTTGATCGGGGCTTTATCGGCCGCGGGAGTTCCGCCGCTGTCGGGATTTTGGAGCAAGCTGTTAATTATTATCGCGCTTATCGGCGCCGGTTACCATGGCTATGCGTTAGTGGCGGTTCTGGCCAGCGTGCTAACCCTGGCCTATATGTTGGCCTGGCAGCGCAATATCTTCTTTGGCCCGCTGGCCGCGGGGCTTGAGAATATTGAAGAAGCGGGTTGGGAGATCTCCGGTTCAGCGTTATTGCTGGCGGTAATTCTTATAGGAGTGGGAATCGCTTTTCCGTTATACTTATGCAAGCTAATCTGGTAATTAATGTTATTATTTTAATGGCGTTAATCGGCGCCGGGTTGTGGGCGATCATGACCCGCAGCCTCATCCGCTCGGCTATCGCCTTGGCCCTGACCAGCTCGGTGCTGACCATGGTCATGTTCCGCTTTAATTCCTGGTTAGCCGCGGTGTTTGAGTTGTCGGTGTGCGCGGGGTTGATATCGGTGGTTTTTATCAGCACCATCAGCCTTACCGAGCCGCTTTCGCCGCAGGAAGTATTAAAGCATATGCGCGATCGCCTGGCCCGGTTTGCTTTTTTGCCCATATTGATTTTAGTAGTGGGGTTTGCCTTAAGCCTGCTTAAAGTTTCCTATAATTTGCCGTTACCGCCGGCAGCGCTGGAACAGGATGCCCGCAATGTCCTTTGGTACGGCCGGGAGCTGGATTTGCTGGGCCAGGTGATTATATTGATTTCCGGGGTATTCGGGGTGATCATATTATTTAGGCAGATGCGCAGGAGATCATGAACGGCACTCATTTGTATTTATTATGGCCGCTGGCGATTGTAGTGATCATGCTCTTGGTAGAGGGGCTCTACTGCATTTTTATGACCTACAATCTTATCCGGCTCTTGATCGGCGTGGAATTATTGATCAAGGCGGCTACCCTTATGTTGGTTACCGCCGGCTACGTTACCGGGCAGATGGCCTTGGCCCAGGCGCTGGTAGTAACTTTGATCGTCATTGAGGTGGTTTTTATCGTGGTGGCTACCGGGGTAGTCATCGGTTTCCACCGGCACACCGGGTCGTTGGATGTGCGGGATACCCGTAATTTAAAAGGATAGATTATGTTCCATATCTTGCTTAGCCCCCCGCTGGCTTTTTTAATTATGCTGTTTTTTATTGCCGGGCTGGCCCGGCTGGTTTCGCTGTTGGCCCATCGCGGCGCCAAGAAAACCGCGGGCCAAGGCAAGGCCTATGCCTGCGGAGAAGATATCGCGGATCATTTGGCCCAGCCGGATTACAGCCAGTTTTTTCCTTTTGCCTTTTTCTTCACCATCGTCCATGTGGCCGCCCTTATGGTGACGACGGTCCCGATGGAAACCGCGCGGGCGTTGGTTATGGCCCTTATGTATATTTTTGCGGTAGTGGTGGGGTTATATATTTTATTGCGGAGATAATGATGAATACGGCGCAGCGGATTATTCATTGGGCCAGATTGAAATCGCCCTGGATTCTGCACTTTAATTCCGGGGCGTGCAATGCCTGCGATATTGAAATAATTGCGGCCCTGACTCCCCGGTATGACCTGGAGCGGTTTGGCGTTCAATTAAAGGGGACCCCGCGCCACGCCGATATTTTGGTTTGTTCCGGTTCGGTAACCCGCCAAATCGAAGACCGCCTAGTGCGAATTTACGAACAGATGGCCGCGCCGAAATTCGTGGTGGCGGTGGGGACCTGTTCCTGCTCGGGCGGGGTTTTTGCCGGTTGTTATAATGTGCGCTCCGGGATCAATAAAGTTATTCCGGTATCCGCGTATATCCCGGGGTGCCCGGCCAGCCCTAAGGCGATCATTGACGGGGTGGTAAAATTATTAACCAGCCTGGAAGCCAAAGAGACGAAGGAAAAAAAATGACCCCGGAAGAGAATATCAAAGAATCGCTGGTAAACCATTTTCATATTCCGGAGAATGCGATTCTCGTGGCCAGGCCGCGCCGGATCTTCTTGACCGTTGATCCGGCGGCCTGCCGTCCGGTGATGGAATATGCCATTGCCAAGCTGGGCTGCAGCATGTTATGCGCGATAACCGGATTGGACGAAGGCGAGAATTTAAGCGCGGTTTATCATCTGGCCATGGACACGGGGGTTATGCTTAATCTTAAGATTAGCGTTCCCAGGGATAATCCGGTTATTCAGACGGTGATGGGTTATTTTCCTTGCGCGGAAATTTATGAGCGGGAGATCACGGATCTCTTGGGTTTTATCGTTGAGGGTTTGCCGAAGGGCAACCGGTATCCTTTAGCCGATAATTGGCCGCAGGGAGAATTTCCCTTGCGTAAAGATTGGAAGCCGCAGCCGGGGTGAGCGGCTTGAGAGAGCGAGGATAAGATGAAACAATCACATAGATTTAAGATCCCTATTGGGCCGCAGCACCCGGCATTAAAGGAGCCGGAGAGCTTTAGCGTAGCGCTTAAGGGCGAGAAGATCCTGGGGGTGGACATCCGCCTCGGATATAATCACCGCGGTATAGAGAAGGCCTGCGAGGAACGCACCTATTTGCAGGCGATGTACCTGGTTGAGCGGGTCTGCGGGATCTGCTCGCATTCGCATTCTACTTGTTTTGTTCAGGCAGTGGAAGAGATCGCCCAATTGGAGATACCCGCCCGCGCGCGCTATATCCGCACCATCATCGCCGAGATGGAGCGCATCCACAGCCATTTATTATGGCTCGGCGTGGCCGGGCACGAGATCGGATTTGACACTTTATTGATGTACTCTTGGAGGGATCGGGAGATTATTATGGAGATGTTGTCTTCGCTGACCGGTAATCGGGTCAATTACGGGATGAATACCATCGGTGGGGTGCGCCGGGATATCCGGGATAGCCACCGTCCGGAGATTATCTCGGGGATCAAGACCCTTGAGGAGCGGACTCATTATTATATTCAGTTGGCGCTGGAAGAAACCACGATTATCAAGCGCTTATCCGGCGTAGGTGTGGTGACTCATGAAGATGCCGTTCGGCTCGGGGCATCCGGCCCGACAGCCCGCGCCTCCGGGGTGGGTCGCGACATACGCCGGGATGACCCCTATGCGGCCTACCCCGAGTTATCGTTTGATGTCATCACCGATAATCACAATGATGTCTACGGCCGGACTATCGTGCGGCTGAAAGAATTGCTGGAGTCTTACAAAATCATCCGTCAAGCTATCGAGCAGCTTCCGGAAGGCCCGCTGACTGTGCGGGCCCCGCGCAAAATCCCCCCGGGCGAAGCGGTAAGCCGCTATGAGGCCCCCCGCGGGGAAGACGTGCATTTTATCAAGTCCAACGGCACCGAGAAGCCGGAGAGGGTGAAGATCCGCGCACCCACCCTGGCGAATATCCAGGTAGTTAAACATATGCTGCGGGACCGCTATCTGGCGGATATGCCCATTGTTATCGCGGCTATTGATCCTTGTTTTTCCTGTACCGACCGCATGATTGCCGTCGGCGGTAAAGGAAGGGATAAGCAGGTGCTGACTTGGGCCGAATTACGGCGTAAGGGCATTGAATGGTATCGCAGCCGGGGAATTGATTTTGCAAAATTAAATCAGTCATTGCGAGGCACGTAGTGCCGAAGCAATCTTAAAGGATAGATTGCTTCGTCGGGCTGCGCCCTCTTCGCAATGACGTGTAAACTATGTACGAACTATTTTCTATAATCGTATTTCCGGGATTCTTTTTTCTGGCCGTTTTGGGCTTAGGCCTGGAATTTATTGATCGTAAGGTTCACGCCCGGCTGCAGAATAGGGTCGGCCCGCCGTGGTTTCAGCCGCTGGCCGACATTCTCAAGCTGTTCGGCAAGGAAGACGTTGTTCCCACTGAAGCTAACGCGCGCATGTTTCAGCTGGCGCCGATCTTTGCCTTGACGGCCGCCGCGACGACTATCATTTACATTCCGTTGGGCAGCGCTCAGGCGCTGTATTCATTTAACGGCGATATTATCGCGGTGTTGTATTTATTGACCATACCGACGCTGACCTTTTTTATCGGCGGCTGGTATTCGACTTCCTTATACGCTCGGATCGGGTCGGTACGGGCAATCACCCAGCTGTTCGCCTATGAAGTGCCGTTGTTCATGGGGATTTTGGCCCCGGCGCTCCTGGCAGATACCTGGTCGCTTAGCAAAATGACGGCTTTTTACGCACAGCATCCCTGGCTATGGACTGCCAATATCATCGGTTTCCTGGTTTCTTTAGTCGCGTTGTTGGGTAAGCTGGAGAAGACCCCTTTTGATATCCCCGAGGCCGAAACCGAGATCGTCGCCGGAAGTTTCACCGAATATAGCGGTCGGCTTCTGGCGTTCTTTCGCTTAACTCTGGATATTGAGATGGCCGTGGGGGCGTCGCTTTTTGCGGCGGTTTTTCTCCCCTTTGGATATTTGGCTAATCCGTGGTTGAGCTTTGCGATCTATCTGGCCAAAGTGCTGGGTATTGTGCTCTTGTTGTCTTTTGCGCGCACGATTGTGGCCCGGATCCGCATTGACCAAATGATCCGCTTTTGCTGGAAATACCTGGCGCCCTTTGCCCTGCTGCAAATCGTTATTAACCTATTCTTAAAAATATTTCTTCTATGATTAGAGTCGGAGCTATATTGAGACTGGTTTTAAGCTCATTATTCAAAAAACCGGCTACGCTTAATTATCCAAAGGTTCGTTCCGGCATGCCCGAAGGTTTCCGCGGGAAGCTTGATTTCCATCCCGAGAAATGCATCGGGTGTAAAATGTGCATGCGGGATTGCCCGTCGGGGGCGATCAATATCGTTATGCTGGGGCCGAAAGTCTTCCAGGCCGAGATCGATCTGGCCAAGTGTATCTATTGCGCTCAATGCGTGGATACCTGTCCTAAAAAGGCGTTGGAGATAACCGGCGAGTTTGAGCTGGCGCAATTGGACATTGAGCGCCTGAAAATTACCATACGCGGTGATGCCGGCAAAAACCCTAAAACTTAAACTGCAATCAGCCCAAAGCGTGGCCTTGGTCATGGTGGGTTCGGATCTGCGCGCCGACGATGCCGCGGCCCTTTTGGTGGCCGAGGAGCTTAAAGCGCTCTCGGGCGCCGGTAAGGTCCCGGCCAGAATATTCTTAGGCCATACCGCCCCGGAGAATATCACCGGCCAGATCAAAGCCTATAATCCGACTCATTTGGTTATTATTGATGCCGCGGATATGCGCAAGAAACCCGGCAGTATCGCGGTGTTAGAGGCTGACGATATCGCCTTGACCCACTCTTTCTCTACTCATTCTTTGCCCCTCTCCATGTTCATTACCTATATCCGGCAGTTCCTGGCCTGCGAGGTAGCGGTTATCGCTATCCAACCGGCCTGCCTGGACATGGGAGTTGAGCCGTCAGCCGCGGTCAGAAAATCCGCCCAAAAAATAGCCGCCGCCCTGGCGCAGATAGTAAAGCTTAAATAAACTAAAGCTGAAGCCCCTTGCTTAACTAGCCCAGATTTAGCTTGTCAAGCCAAAGGCCGCCGTGATATACTAAAAAAACCACGGGGAAAGGGCCACTAATATGTGTCTGAAGTTTTTTCTGTCGGTTAAAGACAGCTGTAGGTATATAACTGTCTTATTTTTTTGTCTCAGCTCTACAATTATCCTGGCGTCGTACAGCGCCTCCGCCGATACCATCGACCCGCCCGAACTTAGTTTAAATGCCCCATCTTCCGCCCGCGGCGTTATAACTGTCCAGGTCTCCTACCGTTTTCCGTCGGCCGCCGGCCACCTCACGGTAGTGCTGTCGAGGAGCCGAATAATCGCCTACGATAGCTACATGGCTAAAGGCAGCGCTGGAACCATTGATTTCCAGTTTGACACCACGGCGTGGCCCAGCGAAGGAGACATAATTCTCGTAGACGCCTATTACAACAGCAATGTCGGACTCAATCAGCATATTACGCATCCTATCGAGATTAACAATAAGCTGTTTATTTCCATCGCCTCCCCATCCGGGCAAGTAAGAGGCATGATTAACTTTAGCCTGCCGTATTCTTTCCCCAGTTCAACCCGGTCGCACGCTGAGATTACCGTTAAATTTACCGACACTCCAACGAATATCAAGCATGTCTATATCCCTTTAAGTTCAACTAATGAGACCCAGGGCACTCTTGAGTTTACTTATGATTCGGGTTATTGGGCCGACGGCGCGCATACTCTGCAAGTTCAGGCCGTTATCCCCAGCCGTAATTGCAGTAAGACTACATCGGCGGAAATCGAATCACAAAATGCCCCTTATATTAAAATCCTGCAGCCTAAGGGCAATATTTATGGGCCGATCCGGATTTATTTAAGCTATTCCTTTCCGTCGTCTACCTATAGTTTGGGTAGATTAACCCTAGAGCGGAAAAAACCTGACGGCAGCTATCAGCGAATTAATAATGAGACTGTACCTTTAAGCCAAACTCAGAAGACCAGCGGCACTTGGGATTTTAATTATAATGTTGAGGATTGGCCGGACGGTGAAGCTCTTCTGCGGGCCACGGCGGCCTATCGTAAATCCAGCTCCGTTCTCCAAAAAGTTAATATCGTTAATAATCCTCCGGAAGTTTCACCCCAGGAGAAAATTTCTCTGGGTAAATCCCAGTTTGTGGGCGAGCCGATCAATGTGGTTACCGGCAATATGTATACCGGTGTCGTGGACTTGACCATTCCGGCTAGGGGGTTACCGCTTAAGGTGGCGCGAACCTATAATAGCCAGGATGAATTTAGGGGGATGTTTGGCTATGGCTGGCGCAGTAACTGGGAGGTAGGTTTAGTTGAGTATGGCGACGGCACAGTCATCGAGACGGACGCCGAGGCGGTCAAGACTGTTTATGCTCGACTATTTGATGGGACCTATCAGGCGTCGGCGGGAAAATTTTCGCAACTGGTTAAGAATGGCGACAGCACTTTTATCCTGACCCGTAAAGGCGGGTTGAAATTATATTTTAGCCCGGTCGGACAGTTAACTAAAATTGAGGACCGTAATGCCAATGCGCTGGAGATTATCCGCGATAGCGACGGAGTTATCCAGCAAATTACTGATCCTGCCGGCCGGACGGTTGTCTTTGAGTCTGATGCGCAGGAGCGGATCTTACGCCTGACTGATCCGTTGGGCCGGGAGTGGCTTTATGAATATGATTCCGCCGGGAATCTCATCCAGGTTACGAATCCGGACGGCGCGGTTACTGTCTATGCCTATGATTCCGGACATAATTTGACGGCTATTACTGATGCCCGCGGATATACCACTTATTTCGAATATGACGCTCAAGACCGCTGTTTTCATAATTGGCAGATTGATAATCATAATGAGGTTACCCTGGCCTATGATCCCGACCATAAAACCACGACGGCCACCGATTCCCGAGGGAATGATACGACGTATATCTATAGCGATAGTTATTTAGTGACTAAAATCACCGATGTTTTAGGTTATAGTGTTGAATCGGTCTGGGATGAACAGATGAATAAAATTCAACAGACTGACCAGTTAGGTTTGATTACTAGTTTTGCTTATGATGCCCGGGGCAATCTCCTAAGCACTATGGATCCGCTGGGGGCCACTGCCAGGTATACTTATCAAGCAGATTTCGATTTGGTTAGTTCGGTAACCGACGCTTTAGGCGGGCTGACCAGCTATGCTTATGATAGTTGCGGCAACTTAATCACTCTCGTCGATGCTTTAGGCAACAGCGAAGTTCGCAACTATGATGCGGTGGGGTTGATGACCGGGATTACCGATGCCCAAGGGAACAAGCGCGATTTTGGTTATGACCCGTACGGAAATTTACTGACGGATACCGATGCGCTGGGTAACACTACTAACTATGCCTACGATCTTTTAGGCCGCCTGCTTTCGTTGACTAACGCTAAAGGCAGCATCACCAGCTTTGCCTATGATTTAATGGGCAGGCTAGTTCAAACTACCTATCCGGATACCGCCCAGGTTTTCGATGCTTACGATAGCGCGGGTAATCTTATCTCCACTACCGATGCTCTAGGCCGAGTTACGCTTTATGAATATGACGCCGTGAATCGGCAGATTAAAACTACGGATGCCTTAAGTCATGTTACCCAATGGGCCTACGATACCGAGGGGAATTTGGTATCTTTTGTCGATGCCAACAATAACGCCACCCGCTATGAATACGACCAGCTTAATCGCTTGGTTAAGATTACCGATCCTTTAGGCCATGTTGCCAAGCAAGTCTATGATGCCCGAGGCAGCCGGATAAGCCAGCTAAATCCGACCGGAGCAATGATTAATTATGTTTATGATGAACTCGGCCGTCTGACTCGGATAACCTATCCCGATAATTCGGGAGTAAACTTTACTTATGATCTTCTGGGCCGGCGGACGTCGATGGTCGATTCCCAAGGGACAACCGTCAACGAATATGACTCGCTTAGCCGTTTGACGCGGGTCGACGGGCCGCTGGAGCATGATGTTATCGCTTATGAGTATGATGCGTTGGGTAATCGTCTGAAGATGTCGTATCCGGAAGTAGATC
>JBFZAQ010000109.1:0-4536 GCA_041308885.1 Candidatus Omnitrophota bacterium
CACAGAAACCGTGACAAATCTCTCTCCCTCTACGCTTTGCCCGGCCAATGGCTTATAATTAAAGAGCTCGCTGTATTCAAAAAGCGCCATTTGCCTGATAAACAAAACTTCCGTTTCCCCAAATCCGTTTATGGCATACATCTTTCGCTCGACAATCCTAAAGGGCAACAATAATAAACTTTTCTGCTGGCTGATGCCGACTTTAAGATAAAAACCTATTTCGGGAACGGAAAGAAATTCTTCATTTAAACGCGTTATTTCCTGCTGGATATCTTCAAAATATTTCAGTGAAAACGCCCGGGATAAATGATGGTAAAGTGTTTCATCTATCGCTAGCGCCTTTTTTAAAAATGCTTCTTTGGCGTTGCCTAATAGCCCTCCCCCGAAATTCCCCAACAAAGCAATCATCTGAATAAATTGCGGGACATCTTCACTCAGAAACTTCTCTACGGCTTCTTGCTTTGGATTAGAAGATGCTCTTTGCAAAGGAAACTCCTGGCTAAGAGGGGCCTCTATTTTTTCAAAAAGCCGCCCAGCCCGTGCAGCGGGAAATCCACGCGGCGCGGTAATCATAAAAGCCCCATTACGCCACTGCCTTAAGTCGGTCCTGACTTGCTCAAAAAGCTCCTGACGCTGGCTATAAACAACATAATCCTTCTCAGTAATCCGGATAACCATTCCGTGCTTAAAAATATTATCCAGGGTATCCAGGGTGTTTAAAGGCAATACACCGTGAAGAATAAATCTGATTTCTCCGGTCGCCTCAAGTTTTGTTCTTAACCGTTTGGCCATCGGCTCCAGCTGGCTGCCAACCGGGGCGAATAAATCCGCATCCGCCCCTTCGGCATCCACCAGCATTGAACCCAATAAATACAATGGCAGCCCGCGAGGTAGGTCTTTTTTAGCTAATACGCATTGAATAACACCGATTTTATAAAGCAGGGAATCGGACAAATACGGAGTAGCCTTACGAGACGGTAGGTTAGTTTTTTTCACCTTCTCATGCCCTAAAGCGCCAAGCACCCCATCCATATTGCTGCAGTAGCGGATGGTGATACTTGCTAAATCCTCCTTGGACCCAAATAGTAACCTATCGTCAAGCCAGATTGCGTATGCTTGGCCTTGCAGCGCCCGGCTTAAAGCCGCGGCTTGATGGTTAATGATAAAAGCGCGTTTTTCAGCTAACGCCAATTGAGCGTCGCCATTAAAATCATTGTGACTGATATAAAGCAAGTCTAGAGGCAAATAAACGCGCAGGTTAATACGGGAGCTTCCTGCGGCGACTGCGGTAGAATAAAGAACGGAATCTATGCATGCGTCTAAATGACCACCCGTAAGAATAACATCCTGTACCGGCTGTTGGTCAAAATAGCAGTGATCAATCTGCTCAATTACTAAATACCCAATGCTTCTTAAAATATTCTCAAAGCCCGATAACCTGCTTTCCCAGTGTCCCGGGAAAGCAACCCTTACCATTTTGATTTCGCGATTAGCAGAATTAACGGCAAAAGCAGCCGGTTTTACATCAACACGCTTACTTTTATCTTGGATCATTAATAAAGACGGCAACATCAATCCAGCAATTATAATTATTACAACCAGCCAGGTAGGGAGAATTCCCAACAAGAATCCGATAATGGCAATAGCGGGTAAAGATACTGAATACAAAGGCGGCCCCCTGGGTGTTTCTGCAGCATGCGCTTGGATTTGAGCCGGGCTTAAAACATAGTAGGTCACATCCCTGCCAGCCTTAATCTTGATATCTATCCCGCCCTGACTAATAACCTGTTCAGCGATTAATTGATGAAAACGCTCTTTATTTTGTCTTGAAGCATTCAGCATCGCGCCGACAGCTCCGGCCTCGCCAAAATCTTCGGTGTTTAACGCGGCAAAAATTACGGTTGTTTGGTTGACTAAAATCATTTCCCGCA
The DNA here is from genome assembly GCA_041308885.1 of Candidatus Omnitrophota bacterium. Taxonomy (GTDB): domain Bacteria; phylum Omnitrophota; class Gorgyraeia; order Gygaellales; family Profunditerraquicolaceae; genus JBFZAQ01. The sequence continues at coordinate 1,932 of JBFZAQ010000109.1, forward strand.
TTTGTTGCAATAAACCGATTAATTTTGACCTTCCGCCCAAAGGATTCTCCATCAAGAGCCAGGGAATTGTGGAATAAAAAACAATGTCCGCCGCAGGCAGGCCAGGCTTAAGAATGTCCCCTACTCTTAAATCCATTATTCTTAACCTGTTTTTTAAAACATCTGCGGACTGGGAGATAAACTGGTAATTCTGGCGGATTAATCGCGCGAGATGATGTTCTTCCCGGAATATCCCGGCGGCCCGCAATAAATTAGTTACATTGACATGCAAAAGCCTGCTTCCGCCTTTAATCCAGTGGGAAACCTCTTTAATATGCCTGATCTGCCGGGAATTTATATCGACAATGATGAGCTGACGGGGATCAGCCAAAAGCCAGTAAAAAGGAATTACCGCCCCTCCCACGCTAAGCACAACCTTCCCCTGTACCTGCACTAAATCGATAAGCTCTTGCGGATCCTCCATTTCGGCAATCACGGTATAGCCCAAGATCTGCTCCCGGATGCGCACGTATTCATTATTGTAGATCTGGCTATCCAGTAAAAACGCCTGGGAAAATCTAATTGCCGCTTTATCTAAATCGGCAAATTGCGGATACAGGCGGCCGACTAAAGAATGGAATAATGCCTCACGCTGCGGATTAAGCCACAAAAAGAACACATCAGGATATTGCAGATCCTGGGCAGCTATTCCATCATCTACTTGCCGGGCAAGATTTTCAGATACCGATAACCACATCTCCAGCTGGGCACGGCGTAATTGCCGCTCAACCGGATTAATTTGCCCCTCATTTAACCAAGATTCAATAGCAGGCCTCACCTGCCCCTGATAGGAAAGATCGATTATCTTTTCACCTGCGGCAAACAATTTTAGCAATAGAAATCTTATGTCGGGAATTTGTTCTTTCCCCGGTGTCGGCAAAACAAAGGTAAGTGCCGGAACGATCAGCCCGATACTCAACAATAACACCGCCAACCAGGCAGGTAGAATACCAAACAGAAATCCAACTACAGCAAAAGCAGGCAAAAATGTCACATAAAGCGGCTTGCTTCCCCCGGTCGGGGCAGATTGCGGACGATCCCCCTCATTTTCATCTGCGCCGGCTAATCTTTGGCATCTTTGACGATACATCTCTTCATATTCAAGAATATATCCTATAGTTGATTGTCCGGCAGGCAAGGTCATCCAGAATTGTTTACTTATTGCATCTCCCAGGTAAAACCCGTTATAAGTAAAGATTAGAAACTCTAGCAGGCCGCGAGGCAGCCGTAAAGCGCGGGTCAATATTCCCGGGTCGAAATATTTCGATCCTTCCATTAACATACCCAGCTGCGGCTTTAATTGACCAAAACCGTTGCGGATGGCATGGCTTACCGGCCAACGTATGGGGACTAAAAAAGTAACCTTCTCAATAAGATCTAGAGCTTTTTGCCTGTTTTCGATTAACAGATTAAAATTCCCGTTTTGCGCATAATTTTCCAGTATCATATCGCAAAATTCGCTTAATTCCGCTAAAGGATCACGCAGGGCATATAACTCTTGCCGCAACCCTTCATAATCCTGCTTTGCCTCGGCCGCAGGATTTCCTTGATAGTCGGCAGGAAAAAGAGATAACTGCTGAGGCTGCTCATCTTGCCGGCGGATATCCGGCTTATCCTGAGTTGCCGGCTTATGCAAAGATACCGTCCAATTTTTCGCGGCTTCCTCAAAAACTATAAATTCCATCGTCGATAAAGATTCGATTACTTCATTATGGATGGCGCGTGAAACAAAAAGCACCTGGGCCTGAGCCTGCTGGAATCTCAGAATCAATTCCTGCCGCACCGGCTGATCCGAATGCAAAAGATTAAGTGTTGCATATTCCGAACTGATGGCGTGTTCTAATATAACGGCAGTATCATATAGCTCGGTTACAATAACAAAAGGACTGGGCCGGTATTGTTCGATAAGCTCGAGCAATCTAACGATTCTTTGAACTTTCTGATGGCTCGCCCGGTGCTCATTGAGCCAGGCTAATGAAACCATCCCTTGTCCGGATAATGCCTTCACCAGTGCCTGGCTGGATTTGTTTCCTTTCTCCTGCTGCTTTTGCTTTAAATACCTTTGTAAAACTTGCGGGTCTTTAGTTTGTAAGTATCTCAATACCACGGCAGTTTTACGCACCAGGGCTAAAGCATAAGCAAGCTCACCGGCAGGCATCAAGAGCACATAAGGAGAAGAAAGTTTTCGGGCGAGCGCTTCTGTTTCCTCGATCAACTGATTAATCCGGTTAAATCTCTCTTGGCTTAAATCATTCTCCAGCGGATCTACTCCTTCGGTTAACTCAGCGCGGCTGCCACGCGCATATCTATCTAAAGCGGCAAAAAGATTTTCCAGCGCTCTTCTTAACCCGGCTAAATACTCCTTAAGCATACTATTTACTTTACGCCTGATTATTTCGGTGTGCTCTAAAGCCTGATAATCTTCATCCGTCCACAAAGGCGGCTGCTGGCTGGAAATCGCCGCGCCGATTAGAACCGCAAATGACATAAAAACAGAATCGAGATGCTGATGCTCATAATTATTAGTGAAATAGCTTACCAACCCGCTAATGGTCAAATATAAAAA
>JBFZAQ010000110.1:0-13463 GCA_041308885.1 Candidatus Omnitrophota bacterium
CTACAACTCGGTGCGCTTGATGATCAAATCTGCCAACAACCCCAGAAACAATAGCTGTATCGCCATCAACACCAGCGCCACACCGCCGATGCCGAAATGACCTAAACGCGCCGCGTCAATCATCATCTTAACCGCGCCCACGGTAAAGAAAATAAGGCTAATCGGCGCAAAAAAATTAAGCGGCTTAAAGTAAATCACCATCCGGATAATCAACTGAAAGAAACCCACAAAATCCTTAAGCGGATGGATCGAGGAAACACCCTTGCGCTTATGATAATCGATCGGCACGAATTTCACGGCATAATTATTGCATAACGCCGCAATGGTGATAGTGGTGGTAAAACTAAACTCGTCGGGAAAAAGCTTGAAGAAACGCAAAGCCAGCTCTTTCTTAAAGATGCGCATACCTGAATTCAAGTCGGGGATGTTTTGCCGGGTAAGCGCGGTACTGAGCGTATTCAGGATCCACTTGGCCGGCCGCCTTAAAAAAGGCACGCGCACGCTAGCTCCGGTGCGGGAGCCCACCACCATATCCGCATCCGAAATCTGCTCAAATAAATCGCTGAACCGCGCCGCGGGATAGGTTTGGTCGGCATCAATAATGGCGATATATGCGCCTAAGCTAAGGCGGATACCGGTTTTTAGCGATGCGCCGTAACCCAGATTAACCGGATGGTCAACGGCTAAGATATCCTTTATTCGCGAGATGATCTCCCGCGTCCCGTCGGTAGAACCATCATTAACGAGAATAATCTCGTAGGGCTTGGCGATCTTCGCCGCTACGCGTTTTAACTCCTCCACCGTAAAAACAATTGATTCTTTCTCGTTATATACAGGCACAATAAAAGATATTAAGACCGGCATGATTATCTCCCCCGTAATAAGCGCAAGCCTACCCGCGCCTGGCGTAACAACGCGGCAGGCGAAGTTACCTTGGCTAGTCTTCGGCCGATATAAGCCGGACGTAAATAAAACGACCGATTCGCCAAATCGACCGACTGCTGCAGGCGTTCATGCTCCGGGAAACGCGCGGAAACAAAATCCTGTCCCGCGCGCAGTTTAGTCCCCAGGCGCGGCGCGGCTATGTTAAAAGAAGCATAATCCAAAGGAAGGCTGCGGGCAAAAGCTATGGTTTGACTTAAGTCTGCATCAGTCTCACCCGGCAAACCGATAATGAAGGTACCGGCTGTATCAATCCGGTTACGGCTGCAAATATGCAAAGCCGACTTAATATCGCTATCTTTAAGGCGCTTACCGTACTCTTCGCGCATCCGGGCCACCCCGGACTCGATACCAAAAATAACAGTATGGCAGCCGGCCCGCTTATAGGCGCGGGCCGATTCCTCGGTAAATAAATCCGCCTTGCAAAAACATGACCAGCCGATATTGAAACGGCTAAGCTCTTCCAACAACAATGCTGTCCGGGCTTTATCAACCCCGAAGGTCTGGTCCCGGAAATGAATTTCGCGAATACCTAATTTTTTCAATAGGCGTAATTCATCAAGCACCTCGGCAATAACCCTCGTTCTCCAGGACAGCCCGCCCACCGGGCAAAACGCACAAGAAAAAACACAGCCAAAATCGGTTAACACGGTGGCTGCCGGCTGATTGCGGGCGATAGGAAACTGATAGGCCCGCAAATCAAAAAGATCCCATTTAGGTACTCCGATGGAGATCTCCCCGGGAGGCTCTTTGGCGCTATCCCGGGTTACCGGGGTCTTACGATTTACCCAACCTTCCGGTAATGGCCGGTCAACGATGCCCTCCGATAGAACTTGATCCAACCCCAAAACCGCGAAAGAAGTCAAAATCGCATCGCTATCCGCGCACCGGCTTAATAGCTCCTGCGGGCTGGCCCGGCAAATATCGCCGGTAACAATGATCCTGGCAGTCAGATTAATTTTGGCCGCTTGCAAAAAAGCCAAATCTTCCGCCAAGGAAAGCTCGGAGATAAGACAAACCAAGTAATCGGGGTTATAATCGCGCAGCTGGGTTATCAGGCTATCCACTGCTAGCCGGTTGACTATGGCATCAAAAATACGCAAGGTGAAGGCGGTTTGAGCGCTCAGCCAGACAAAATCAATCGGCGGGTAATAATAATCGGATTTGGCGATGCTGGCGCAATAGTAATCGCGTAAGTAGCGCTGCCGGCCCGGTGGATTCACAAAAGCTATCTTCATGATTATCCGTTCATAGTTGCATAAGCCCGCCAGGATACGCCTTTATAAGGAGTAATCTGCACGTCGCGTAAACGCTTATCGGCGAACCAGCGCTTAATCCGCTCCCGGGAAATAAAATCGACCTGCGGGGCATTGATCTTATCATAAACATTGAGCAGATTACGGTTAAAGCCTAAACGCCGGAAATTCTGAAAATATTCGTAATAGGGCAAACCCCTAAACGGCAGCCGATAGACTGTATATACCGCCGGATAGATAAGCGCGGTCAAGAAAATCGCCGCCGCCCGCAAGGCCTTGGGCGGCAGGCGGCTTAAAAATACCCGGCGCAACGGCTCGACGACGCGGCGGACTAAAAAATTACCCTCCCGCGAATAGACCCAAATAATTATTTTACCACCTTTAGCCAGATGTTCTACTAAATTCGCAAATGTCGCATCCGGATTATCGGTATGATGAATAACCCCGATAGAAATCACCACGTCATATTTACCCAGCCGCATGGACGCAATATCGGCATCGGCAAAACGCACATTCTTCCAGGCGGCATTACGCTCTCTGGCCACAGTTACCGTATTTAAATCTACGGCCGTAATCTCGGCCGCATAAGGAGCCATGAAATTAGTATGCTGGCCTCCTCCGCAGCCGCACTCTAAAACCCGCTTACCCCGCAAGCTTTCCAAGGTGTTAGGATAAATCCAGTCTTGGAATAAAAAGAGTTCCTTATCGGTAAATTCCTGCCACTGAGTTAACCACTGACTTTGTTTACACTGCATGCGGCGCCTTTCTCTCTAAAACGTAACGGGCAAATAACTGATATTCATTAAGCGAAGTGTCTTTTAACCAGCGGGAAATCGGGGCGGAAAATCCGGACTTCTTACGCCGGATAACAAACCGCGGGATAAGACCGGCCGCCAGCTTACGTAAAATTAATTTCTGCCGGCCGGCGCGAAACTTATATCCGAATGGCAGCGCCGCCGCGTATTCGGCTAATTCCTGATCGAGAAACGGACAGCGGGCTTCTAAGCCGGAATGCATTGTCGCCCGGTCGACCTTTACCAAAATATCATCGGCCAGCCAAGTTTTGACATCGACATATAAATGCTGGTCGGCTAACGGTAAATCAGCAACCTCGGCATAGTAAGCCTTAAACTTCAGATAAGGATCGGTTTCGAAAATAACCTCCCTGCTCTTCTCTCCCAATAACGCTACGCGTTCTTCGGGAGTAAACAGCATCCGCCAAGAATAGTGGGCCTGCTGCGGAGGTTCTTGTAAACCGCGCAAGAACTGCTTTAGCCTGAATTCAAAACTCAGCTTCTGCGGCCGCGGATTGGATACGCTTAAGAGAAGATTCAAGATGGCCCTTTTAACCGGAAGATAACGCAAAAAATTATAATAGTAATCGGCTTTATGAGTGATATAGCCGGCAAATAATTCATCCGCCCCGTCTCCGGAAAGCACCACGGTTACCGTCTTCTTAGCCAGTTGCGCCAGTTGGACCATAGGGACTAAGGAAGTATCGGCAAAGAGTTCGTCATAGGCGTTAACCGCGGCGTTCAACTGAGTGAGCCTGTTATCCATAGCACAGGGCTGCGAATGATGGATAGTCCCCAGCGCGCCGGCCACAGAATCGGCATAGCCCAGCTCATCATAGGAAGATTCCTGAAAACCGATACTGAAAGTATGCAATTGGCCGCCAGGCCCTTGCTTCATCAGCGCAGTAACAACGCTGGAATCAATACCCCCGCTCAAAAAAGCCCCTACCGGAACATCGCTGATCAAGCGGCGCTTGACCGCAAGTTTTAATAATTCGCTGATCCGCCGCTGCGCCGTACAAAACGAATCCTTATTTTGCTTCCGGAAGAAGGAGGCATAATCCCAGTACTGCTCATTAGTAATACGCGCGCCTTGTTGATTAATCTTGAGATAATGCGCCGGTTCAAGTTTATGAACCTGCTCATACATCGACAGCGGCGATAAAATATAACCCAAGGCCAGAAAAGAATTCACGGCTGCGGGAGAAATTTTCTGCGGTATGCTTTTGATCACTCTCAAGCCCGATAACTCCGACGCAAAGGCAAACCTCCGCGGACCGTTATAGTAATAAAGCGGCTTCTTGCCGAAACGATCCCTGGCCAGAAAGACCTCATTCTTATGCGCGTCCCAAATAGCGAACGCGAACATCCCGTTTAGCCGCTTCAGCGCCTCTTTTCCCCAGAGGATATAAGCGTACAAAACCACCTCGGTGTCGCTGAAGCTTTTAAAAGCAATCCCGGCATCTTCCAATTCTCGGCGCAGCTCGCGAAAATTGTAGACTTCTCCGTTATAAACAATAAAATACCTTTCCGAAGCATCGCTCATCGGCTGATGGGCATTGGGCGACAAATCAATAACCGCTAAGCGCCGATGGGCCAATCCTACTGCCGCTCTTGAGCCTTCAGGCTTAAGGATAATCATTCCGCAGTCATCCGGCCCGCGGTGGGCCAGGGCTTGGCGCATCCGCAGCAGCTGCGGCTCGTCGATTGGCTGACCGTCAAAATTTATGATGCCGCAGATACCGCACATAGTTCGTTAAATTGGAGTAAGACGCAAGACGCAAGTCGCAAGTGGCAAGTCAAAAGGGCAAATATAGGATTTAAAATCCTTAATAATTAATTTAGTCATGCGTCTTGCGTCATGCGTCTTGCGTCATGCGTCATGCGTCATGCGTCTTGCGTCATGCGTCTTTTATATCTCGCTCGTCTCTACCTGTGTCCCTGATAACTAAATACGCCCAAATCCCGAAGAAGACCAGGATCAACCCCGCTTGCGCCGATACTAAATAGTTAGCCATGTTCTCCGGCGCCAACTCGGGCTTAGCGAACTTATGGAAAAGCCGAAACGGCAGGCTGGTATTGGCAAAAGCGGTATAGACCTCGGGTTGCATCTTGAATTGATAATCCCGCCAGGCAATCTGAATCAGCGGCGGCAAACAGCTAAAAGCCCAAAACAACAGGTAAATCCGCCGAGAAAAATATTCCCGGGCATTAATACAGACCAACAGCAAAAACGGCAGCATCGTCAGCGACCATCGATCCATTCCTTTACCATACCACCGCATATAAGTCAAATAAAAGGTGAGCGACCAAAGGGCAAATTGCTTGCCCCCCATACGGGGCTTCTTGAGAACTAATAAAGCGGCGAATACAACATACATGATAATATTGGTAAAATAGACGGCAGAATTCATCCCCATCAGCGGCCGAACAACTCCCAGACCTAAATGAATGGGAAACCGCTGCCAGAAATTATCGCCCATAATAAATTGATAATCATGGCTGTAAATCTGATACGGTAAGCCGATTATCCAGGGAACGCCGACAATGAGAGCGAAATAAATAAGCGTTTTACGGTTAAAATACAACGCCAGCATGAGCAGTAATGCCGGCAACGCCAATTGAACAGTCTGCTTGGCTAATAACCCCAGAATGATGGCGGCAATAAATAAATTCATCTTTTTATTCTTCAGGAAAAAAAAGCCCATCAGCACAAAAAACGACGGGTAGATGTCGTTTAATCCCGCCAGTACCGTGAACCAAATCACAATCGGATTAAAAAGCCACATGCAGGCCGCAGCCGGCCCGTGCATGCGCAATAACAAATAACCGCCGGCTAAAATAAACGGTATCTTGATCAACCACTTAAAAACAAAGTATACCCAGGGAGCAAACGCCGAACCGTCGGCAACCGAAGCAGCGGTTAAACCCATAATCTTAAACAGAGGATGAGCCAAAAGCAAGAGCCAGGAATAAAAAGGCCCCCACCCGTAATAAAAAGGACCGAAGTACCATTCTTTATAAATCGAAAACGGGCTCTTAGCGCCCTTAATGGACGCAGCTAAATTATAGGTACCGTCCGGATCCATCCACAGAGGAGCTAACGCGCTGTAAAGAATGCCTGCTGCGATAAAAATAATAATTACGCGATATTTCTTAACCAACGGGGTATAGATATTTTTCATTTATTCCTCCGTAGCTTAACGCGTATAATCTAATCTTGTCATAGAGACACATTGGCGTATTTAACAGCAATCTCCGCCAGACGCTTGCCGTGGGCCGCCCAGGAATAGCTTGCGGCTTTGCGCCAAGCGCTCTTGCCCATACGCTCGGCCCCTGCGATATCCGCGAAGATATTGCGCGTGTAGCTAATTAGCTCATTTAGATTATCCTTGGCATAGAAAAAACCGTCTTCCCCGTGTTTGAACAAATCCGTTACTCCGGAACCTCGGGGAATAATAATGCAGCATCCGCAGGCTGCGGCCTCTAAAGTCTGCATGCCAAAAGCCTCTTCATTAGGATGCAAGTGCAGCATAACGCCGGAGCAGAGATCCAGGATCGCTTGCTCATCAAGCGGCCCCAGCAACTGCACCCGTTGGGATAACCCGGCCGCCGCAATCACCTTCACAAAATCATCCCGGAGTGAAGACGGATGCCAGAATCCGGCGATAATCAACGTTACGCTCTCGGGGAGCGCTTTAAGAATCTCCCCGAAAATATTCGGCTTATTCCCGATATCCCAGCGATCATAAGCGAGAATGGCTTTTTTACGCAAAGCATAAGGGACAAAATCGTTCTTGACAAAACAACCCGGGTATAAATCCTCGAGCGGCTTATTACATATCCGCCGAAAACGCTTGTGATGCAGCGACCCGCTGGTAATAAGCGCTTTGGCCCCGCAGATGGAAAAAAAATCGAGGAGGTAAGCGAAGCAATAGAGTAATGGATAAATAAAGCGCAGCTTGGTCTTAATATATATTTTTCTTAAGGTATAAGTGGAAGGATCCCAGACCAAGAGCAGATAAGGGATCGCCCGGAAGAGCCTTAAGCCCCAGCCGGCAAAGGCGGAATACTGACAGTGGCCGATAACCAGATCATACTCTCTGCTCTTGATTACCAAAGGAGCGATGAAAAAGCTTAAGATATGATGTAACGAAAAAAAAGAAAACCCGGGAAATTTAAAATCCATTTTTCTTATCCCCGCCGGGGCCAGACCGTACAAATACCTGATGCGCACATCCTTGAGATGAAAATCATAAATTTGGGAATAGCGCCGGTGGGATTGATTATCGACAATGACCAAGGCTTCGGCCGTATGGCCAAGCGCCTGCAAGGCCCGGATCGGCTGGCCAATAAGTTTAGGGGCGCTACCCGGGGCAATCTCATCGACTAAGATGGCTATTTTCATACCTTGACTTTACCCGCGCGCGGCCAAAAAGACGGATTACGCGCAATCCAATCCATCTCTCTTTTTACCCCGTCAACCAGCGAAACCAGCGGTACCCAGCCAAAATCAATGAAGGCCCGGCGCGGGCTAAGGACCATCTTTTGCAATTCCTGGGGAATCCGCTTTCTACCCGGGATGTACCGAGACACTTCGCCCTCCGAGACATTCTCGAATATCGGCTTAGCCTTTAATTGGGAATGCCCGGCAACAATACGGGCAAGCTCAACCACGCTTGTACCTATACCCGTGGCCGCATTATACTCGGCATGTTTAATCACCGGCTCCTTGAGACACGCATTATGCAATGCCGCCGCATCTGCAACAGAGATAAAGTCGCGTAGTTGCCGGCCGGTACCGAAAATTACCGGCGGTATTTTGCGGATGACCACATTGCGCAGAAACATGGTTAATACCCGGCCCATCCATTCCCGCTCTCCATAAACAATCCCGTAGCGTAAGCTGACAATCGGCAGCCGAAAACGTTCGCTATACACCCGGCAGTACTTTTCCGCGGCCAATTTGCTGACACCGTAGGCCCAATTAGGATTAGTCGGATGATTCTCTTCCTGCGGCGTGCGCCATGCCTGGCCGTAGACGCAAGCACTCGAGGCATTGATAATCTTGCGCACTCCGTTTTTAACCGCGGCGTTAAGCACATTCAAAGTGCCGCCGGTATTTATCTCTAAATCCTCAAAGGGGCTTTTCAGGCAACGAAAGATCTCCAGCTGCGCCGCCTGATGGGAAACAACCCGGTGCTTACGCATGGCCTTCTCCAAACGGGGGTAATCGCGGATATCGCCGCGGATGACCGTAATATCCTTGGCTACCGACTTTAGATTAATCAACCGGCCGGAAGAGAAGTTATCATAAATAGTGACCGGGTATCCGTCTTTGACCAAGGACTCGACTATATGCGAGCCGATAAAACCCGCGCCCCCGGTAAGAAAAATTTTGTCTTTCATCGCCTAACCAATCCCTTCTTGATCAACGCCCTTCCGGCAGCCGTAGAAATAGTCAGCCAGGAATAAGTAATCATCTGCAAAAAATTGGTCACCGGATGATACATCCAATATATATTACAGCTGCGCATAGCCTTCCAAAGACTATGCAATATAGAAAATACCGGTATCCCGCTATAACAGATCCACAGGGCCAGCTTAAAAGAAAAGTTTTTATCAAAGGCCCAGCGTAAATTGCGTTCATCAACTTTAGCCAAGAAATGATCCCGGTAATTACGCCGCCACTTACGCACCCAATCGCCAAGCCGGCGTAAATGATGATGGTAAATATAAAGCTTAGGCAGATAGGCAACCGTGGACTTGCCCGATTCAATCAGAGTCTGAAAAACATCATTATCGGCAATAAAACCTTCTTGGAGAATAATGCCGCGAATTAACTGTGTCCGATAAACCAAACCGTTAGCCCCCCAGATCAAGGGCCGCTCAGGCAACACGGTAAAGATATACGCCGGATCATTCCCGACTGATACTGCCGGCGTATGGCGGATGTAGCGCCGAAGATTTTGATTCACAAAATAAGATAACGGATCATTTTGAATCAACTCATAATAATGATTAAGCGCCGGGTCGCCGGGCGCCGCGGCTTGAGGCATCCACAGGCAACTAATCGCCGGATTAGCCGTGAAGGCGCCGGCAACCGTTTTCAACCACTGTCCGCCGCACAGCTCATTATCAGCGGCAAAAATTACAAATAGCCCGCCCGTAGCCGCCGCGATAGAGATTTTTGCGCCGTAATCGGCCAGCTTGCGCGGATTATCAAAGAGCCGCACAAAGGGATATCGCTGGGCGATATCCTTAGTTTTATCGCTTGACCCTCCGTCAACCACCAAGACTTCGACAGCATCCTGAGGATAGTCTTGCGCGGCGATACTCTGAAGGCACTGGCCCAACCGGGCCTCCTCATTGTAAACCGGAAGCGAAAAACTGAATTTAGGCAGCGTCATAATGAAGAATCCGCTTGAAAAATAATACTTGCCGCGCCCGCCAAATCACGGCTAATATAATCAGGTTTATATTTACACAACGCCTTTCTATTCCGGATCCCCGAAAGCACGGCGACGGTAGAAATTTCAAGTTTTTTTCCGGCGATGATATCGACTTCCGTATCCCCGATTATCCAGGAGCCCGGGGAAAAATATGGGCTTGTTTTGATGAGGCGGTATTTAGTCCGCCAATCCCCTTGATTGTCCGCGCCCGCCAATACCTCGGCAAAGAACCGCCGCAAACCCAGCCGGGATAATTGCCGGTACAGATTAGCCCGGGAAAATCGTAAAGTTACTAAAATTAAAGGATACCTCTGCTTTAAGCGAGTAAGAATCCCGGATACGCCCGGCCATGGCCTATCCCACAGCAAAGCGCTCTGCTTCTCGATCAGCGCCAGCCATCGCCGACGATACTTACCCGCGAATGATCGGGCGCTGGAAAAATCCAGCAGCTCCGCCGGGGAAACCTTATTTCTTTTTAAATTCCAATAGGTGTTCCGGCTAACTGGAGGAAATCCGGCTTGAGTAAGAATACGCTGATAAATGAGATACTGCCTTAGGCTCACATCCAAAATCGGCCCATCAAGATCAACAAAAATGCTGACGCCGGCTCTTTTTTTGCGGGACAAAGATCTCCTCCCAATAACGCAGCATATATAGTCCGTCGGTAAAATTTAATTCCCGGGGAGCGACTCTAATCCCCAACGCTAATTTAAGGAGTATGAGCGGGATATTCACGCCTGCGGCTACCGTCAAAGGGAGCCCCGCGGAGAACTTAGGATTAACTTCAATCAAATAGATCCCCTTATTGCTGCGGATACACTGCACATTGGCCGGGCCGTTGACCCCAAAGGCCCGGGCCGCGCGCGCGCCAAAAGCCATCAATTGCGCATCCTTGACCGTCTTGCCCTTATAGGACATCCCGGCTTTAACCATTACCCTCTCTCGGGGGACAGCCTGCAAGATGTTTCCTTGAGGATCGGCAACTATATCAATGGTATATTCCGGGCCTTGAACGAATTCCTGGATGATCCCTCCGCGCTCCTTAGCCAAGGCAAAGTCCAATTCGTCCTGATTATCAATCTTAACAATGCCGATGCTCCCTCGCCCGGCAATAGGCTTTAATATCAAAGGAAAATGCAACCGGCGGGTATCAGGCAAATCTTCAATACGAATAGTACTCGGGGCGGCAATATTATTGCGCGCGCAAGTCTGCCAAGCCGTGAACTTATTCTTAGCGTTGAGTATGGTCCGGGGGTTATTCGCAATGACCGTAGTTGCGGGAAGGGCGAACTTAGCCCGGTTCCGGGCAAAGATAATCAACTCTTCGTCAATTATGGGAATCAAAAACCGGATTTTATCCTTGCGGCATAACGCGGTTAAAATATCGGCAAACTTTGAGTCCGCGCAACCCGGGATCAGAACTTTTTTATCGCTTAAGTAAAACCCGCTGGACAAAGGATCCATGTCGCAGGCAGTGATATGGATATCCAGATCGCGCTGCGCGCGTAAAGCTTTGATTACCGCCACCGCCGGAGCCGAACCGGCGCTGGTAACCGCAACGCGAATTGTACGCTTCATACCTAACCTTATCCTGTCATCCTGAGGAGCGCTTTTTTGCGACGAAGAATCTTCGATAGATTCTTCGGCCTGCGGCCTCAGAATGACATATTTTATGAAAATAAAAGGAATACCCCTTAAATCCTGACCTTTACCCCGGTTGCCAGCGACCGTTCAATAGCGCACAACGTTTTAACTACCGCCAGGCCCACTCTCGCTCCCGAGTCCGGCTTGGCGCCTTCCCGAATACACTCAATAAAATGCCGGCACTCATTCCGCAGAGGCTCTTCACGAGCGACTTTTGGGGCGCTCACCTGGCCATTTCGAATTATTAGTTGAAACTCCTTAAAGGTATGATACGGCTTTTCATAGCGCTTCTTCATTACTTTTTTATCATACACTTGAACCGGTTCCGTAGGGTTAGTATCGTCATAAACCAGCATTTTTTTGCGCCCGATTATGGTCATCTCCCGAATCTTTTTAGGATCCAGCCAACTGACATGGATATGGGCCAGCTTCGATCCCGGATATTCCAGAATAATAAAACCGACATCCTCCCAATTATGCGAGAGAAAACGCGCTGCCGCGGCATAAACCCGGGTCGGTTCGGAATCCAACAAATAATTGATTATCGAAATATCGTGCGGGGAGAGATCCCAAATGGCGTTAACATCTCTACGGATAGGCCCAAGATTAGTCCGGCGGCAATGGATATAATAAATGCTCCCCAGCTCCTTGCCGGCGATCACTTCTTTCATCCGCGCGACTGCCGGATTGAATAAAAAGGTATGCCCCACCATAAAGACTTGGGCGGACTTTTCGCTAAGGCGCAATAGATCCTGGGCATCTTTAACCGTCATGCTGAGCGGCTTCTCAACCAGAATATGCTTACCGGCTTTAAACGCTGCCTTCGCCAAATCGTAATGGGTTGTCGCCGGCGTAGAGATAACCACCGCCTCCACGGATGCATCGCGCAATATATCCTGATAATTGGCGGTAACCGGCAATCCCGGATAGAGCTGCCGGATCGCGCTTAACTTGTGGGGATCTTTATCGCAAACAAACGCCACCCGCACTCCGGCCAAGCCCTGGAAGTTGCGAATAAAATTCGGCCCCCAATAGCCGCAGCCGATAATACCGACATTTATATTTCTCATAGCAATATTATCTAAATTCAAATGACAAAGCTCAAATGACAAAATAAATTCAAATAACAAATGTCAAAGAAATTAGGAATTCGACATTGGACTTAACTTTGGAATTTGAATTTGGAATTTGTTTTGGACCTTGAATTTTGTCATTTGCGCTTAATTTGACTCTCTATCCACAAATAGGTCTTACGCAGCCCTTCTTCGAGGCTAACTTCCGGCCGCCACTTTAGCGTTTTCTTAACCAAATCCAAATCCGCGTTTCTGCCTCGGACGCCTTGCGGCGCATCCAACTTATACTTTTTAGCGACTTTCTTACCCGATATTCTAATCGCGATGTCAGCCAACTCGTTGATGGATACGCCTCGGTCTGAACCGATATTCAAAGGCTTGGTATAAGCAGACTCCATTAACATCAAAATTCCGCGCACACAATCATCGATATAACAATAAGAACGGGTCTGCCGGCCGTCGCCCCAAATCTCTATTTCTCCCGGATTTGAGGCCGCGGCAACCTTGCGGCAAATGGCGGCCGGCGATTTCTCGCGTCCGCCGTCATAGGTGCCCTCCGGACCATAAATATTATGGAACCTGGCAATGCGGATATCCAACTTATAGTCGCGCGCAAAGGCTTCCAGCAACTTCTCCGTATACAGCTTCTCCCATCCGTAAAAATTATCCGGATCAGCCGGATAAGCATCCGATTCTTTAAGCGGCGGGATATCGGAATCTTGCTGTTTATAAGTCGGATAAATACAGGCTGAAGATGAATAAAAAAGCCGCTTGACCTTATTGGCCACGCAGGCCGCGGCCACCTGGGCGTTGATCAAAACATTGTCATACATAACGTCGGCGCCGGTTTCGGTGATAAACCCAATCCCGCCCATATTCGCCGCCAGATTATACACATAGTCAATCCCCTCGGTAGCAATCTTGCAATTTTTCAACTCCCGTAAATCTAAAGTTTGCCTTTGCGAACAGTATTCTTCATTCATATAGCCGTCCCACTTAAGATCCACCCCCCGCACAAAATGGCCCTTCCGTAACAACTCCCGCGCCAGGTGGCTGCCGATAAACCCGCCGGCGCCGGTAACCAGTATACGCTTGCTATTCATGACCACTCCCGTTATTTATCAAATGCGCGTTCTTGGATCGATATCGCCGCCAAGGTCATACCGCTGACAACCCAAAAAAATACCGCTAATTGGACCGAATATAACTGCACATCAAAAAAACTATGGATCGCAAACCCAAATACGCCGGAGAGCAACCCCAGCAGCATATAGCTGCGGCTTTTCAAAAAAACTCTGATCC